>JAAZDL010000068.1 GCA_012512795.1 Mycoplasmatota bacterium | reverse complement strand
TTTAGAAAAACAAAAAGAAGGAAAGAAAAGAATGAAACAAATAGGTAGTGTTTCAATACCACAAGAAGCTTTCTTAACTATTTTAAGTACTTCTTCAGATGATTAATTGAAAGTATTAATATATAATTATTAATACTTTTTTTAATAAATTGCTAAAAAAACAAGCAATTAATGATAAGCAAATACTTATAATAGTTTAATAAGTTTAAAAAAGTTAAAATATGTATTTTTATTTCTAAATTAATATGCTATAATCAAGATAATAGAATAAGAAGGAAAATTTTATTATGGCAAAGAAGAGAAATAATAAAACAAAACAAGTTAAAAAGATAAATAAAATAAAAAAGAAATCTTCAGTTAGTATTAAATCTATCTTAATTATACTTCCTAATACAATTAAATTTATTTTTGTAGAGTTTTTTAATGTAATAAAAAGTATTTTTATGGGTATATTTAGTATTTTTGATTTTATATTTTCTTTTACTATTTCATTTTTTAGCTATATATATTGGGGTATTAAGAATATTGCTAATATAATTTGGAAATATTTTTTAGGTATGTTATATAATGAGACAAAATACTTTTTTCTATCTTTATTTGGTGGTGCTAAATATCTTTTCTCAGTTATATTTTATGATTTTCCTTTGCTTGTGTATGATAAAACAAGTAAATATGTATATGATGTTTATAATTCTATAAAACTTAGAATAAAAATATATAAAGATAGTATTAATGAGAAAAGTAAATCTTTCAATGTAAATATTAATTTAAAAGAATATGTAATTAATAAATATAATGAACTATCATTTGTAAAAGAAGCTCGTGAAAAAAGAGAAGCAAGTTTAATGGTTCTTACAATTAATCCTAATGGTGATGACGCTCAAAGAAATGAAGTAAAACAAACATATAGATATTTAGCTAGAAATAAAGAAGGAAAATTGATTAAAGGATATTTCGCCGCTCTTTCAAGACTTGATGTTTATTCATATTTAATTGATGAAGGAATGACTGTTTATGAAATTGAGACAAGTTGGAGTATAAATTTCTTCCATGCTGAGGCATCAAATTTAAAGAGAAAAATGAAAACAAAAGATTTAATTTTCTGGTTAGCACAATTATCTACATATATTAAAGCTGGTATACCTTTAACAGATGCTGTTAAAGTACTTGCTAAACAAGATAAGAGAAAACGTTATAAACATGTATATGACTCTATAATTTATGAGTTAACTATGGGAGAAAGTTTTTCTGAAAGTTTAAAAAAACAAGGTAATATTTTTCCTGCTTTACTTATTAATATGGTTAAATCTGCTGAACTTATTGGAGATGTAGAAAGTACTTTAGATGAAATGAGTGAATATTATCAAGAAATAGAAGATACTAAAAAAGCTATAATTGGAGCTGTTGCTTATCCTGCAATAATATTAATTTTTGCAGTTGTAGTTGTTACATTTATGTTAGTTTACATTATTCCTAAATTTGTAAATGTATATGAATCCATGAATGCAGAATTAAATCCAATAACACAAGTAACTTTAAATATATCTGCTTTCTTACAAAATCAATATATGGTTATACTTATTTCTATTGCAGCGATAGTAATAACTTATATTTATATGTATAAAAACATAAAAGCATTTAGAGCTTTAATGCAATTTATATTTATGCATTTACCAGTTATAGGAAACTTAATTATATATAAAGAAATGGCTTTATTTGCAAGAACATTTGCTACTTTAAATAAAAACAATATTTTACTTACAGATAGTATCGATATTTTAGGTAAAATAACTAATAATGAAATGTATAAAGGTATTATGTATCATACTATAAATAACTTGCTTAAAGGTGAGAAAATGAGTGATTCATTTAAAGATCACTGGGCTGTTCCAGAGATTGCTTATTATATGATTTTAACTGGTGAGTCTACTGGAGAACTCTCAAGCATGCTTGATAAAGTAGGTGATTTCTATCAAAAACAACAAAGAAACTCAGTTGGGTTAATTAAAACATTTATAGAACCTATTCTTATAGTGTTTTTAGCAGTTGCTGTTGGTTTTATTGTAGTATCAATTATAATACCTATGTTCGGAATTTATAATACCATTAGTTAGGGGGAAATTAGTAATGGAAATAATAATAATAGTTTTAATAACAATATTAGGTTTAATACTAGGAAGTTTTTATGGATGTATGGGATATAGAATACCTAACAAAATAAGTGTTACAGCTTCAAGAAGTTTTTGTAATGAGTGCGGTAAAACATTAAAGTGGTATATGAATATCCCTGTCTTTTCTTATATTTTTTTAAAAGGTAGATGTCACTACTGTAAAAAGCCTATTGATTTTGTATATCCTTTTGTAGAAATAACTTGTGCTTTGCTATTCTTATGTAATTATTTAATGTTTGGTTTCACATTAAATTTCTTTATAGCAACAATACTCACTTCTATACTTATGGTAACAATTGTAAGTGATTTTCTATATTATTATATATCTGATAGAGTTCTTGTTTTAGGAGGTATATCACTTATAGTTGTTTTATCGATATTTTTAGATATGAGTTTAGTTTTTTCTAGAATTATAAATGGAGCTATACTTTTCATGTTGCTTTTAGGAATAAAAATTTTAGGAAATTATATGTTTAAAAAAGAATCTCTAGGTGATGGAGATATAAAACTAATGGGAGTAATTGGAATAGCTCTTAGATCATCTGAACTTGGGTTTTATAATATAATTTTAGGGACTATGAGCAGTTTTGTTGCTTTATTTATTGCATCAATTATTGGTTTAATATTCTCAGTTATTATACATAAAAAAAATAAAGAAGGAATAATACCATTTGGACCTTTTTTATTAATAGGAGCACTTATTGTTTTATATTTTGAACCAATAATTATGCCTTTTATAAAAAACATTATCAACATATAGGAGAAAATAAATGAAAAATAATATGAAAAAAAATGCGTTTACACTTGTAGAACTACTAGCAGTTATTGCAATATTAGCAATATTAATAATTATAGCACTTCCAAATATACTAAAAATGTATAA
>JAAZDL010000067.1 GCA_012512795.1 Mycoplasmatota bacterium | reverse complement strand
TACACTTGTTAGTTGATTATTTCTAAAAGCATAATCTCCTATACTTGTTACACTATTTGGGATTGTTACACTTGTTAGTTGATTATTAGAAAAAGCAGATTCTCCTATATCTATTACACCATTTGGGATTATAACGTTATCTCTTCTTGTTCCTCCATAACTTACTAATATTGATGTATTTTCACTACCATCTGGATTTCTTGAATATATAAATGCTCGATCGTCAGGAAGTTGATTATCATTAAATACACCATATTCTATACTTGTTACACTGTTTGGGATTGTTACACTGGTTAGTTGATTATATCTAAATGCTTCATATCTTATACTTGTTATACTACTCGGGATTGTTACACTTGTTAAATGGTTTCCATAAAAAGCATAATATCCTATACTTGTTACACTATTTGGGATTTTTACACTTGTTAATTGATTACTAGAAAAAGCATTTGATCCTATTGCTTTTACAGGGAGCCCTCCAATTGTTGAAGGTATTATTGGGTTCTTTGAACATGAATTATCATAATCTGTTATTGTTAGTTCACCCATATTATTTAATACAGAAAAACAAATTTCAGGTACTACTTCTGGTATGTAAAGAACACAATCAATATCCTTACTTACTATTACATTATCACTATCTCCGGTTTTCATTGCACACCATTTTCCATCCGATATTGCAATTGATGTGATTCCATCACTAGATATATGAATTGTTCCATTATCTGGAAGCTTTCCATTCATTGGTATTGAATCTCCTACAAAAGCACCATCCTCTATTATATATGTCTTTTCTTCCAATGAGCCAATTGTATCAAATACTTGTCTATCTTTTGCTCCTTTTATTAATTGTTCTCCAGTTATTTTAAATGCTTCTTTATCTGAGTCTTCAACTACATTTAATATTCTTGGTACTGCAATTATTAATATGATTGCTAAAACAACTATTACTGCCAATAATTCTACTAAAGTAAATCCTCTATCTTTAATTCTTTTTATCATTTTGTTCTCCTCTATTATATTATAAGTATAGCATAAAAAAAAATATATTATTATCTATCTTACAATGTTGCTCATATCCCTTATTGTATTTATTCTAAATATACTTGCATTTACTTCTAATCTATTATCTCCATCTTTCATATAATAAACAACTCTAAATATTCTGTCTTCTTTATCAATCCACAATTTAACTGCCACATCTTCTTTTAATTCGATATTTTTTAATACACCATCATCAAGTATTGGTTGCATATTTTTTTTAGATACTTTTAAAGTAAATACTTTATAATTTTCTTCTCCTATTTTTTCATCAAATAAGAATTCAAAATCATTTCCTTTAGTTATAGTTTCTAAATATACATCAGGATTAGAAAAACTTAATGAGTTTACTTCTTTAAATACTCCTTCTTCTTTTAAATATTTCTTGCTATCAATTATATATGAAGCATTATCTTGAAGTAATCTATCAGGAATTATATCTTCTATTTCGTTTTCGACATTTTCTTCTGTTTCTTCAACTTCTGTTTCCGATTCCTCAGTAATAATTGGTAAATTTTTGCTTACATAATCAATTTTAAATTGAGTTCCCTTATAATTATCTATTTTAACAGCTTCAGAAAAAGATTCTTCACCATAAGTTCCTGAAATTCTAAGATCTAGTTGATAACTATCAATTTTTCCACCAGCTTGTGTATTTTCATAATAAGAAAGAAGTTCTTTATTTGTACAACCAGTTAATATTAAAACCCCAATAATAGCTAAAATTATCTTTTTCATAATTCCTCCTGATTATATAATAACATAATATTTTTTTTTGTTAATTATTTTTTATTATTAATTTTTCTTCTAAATTCTAAATCTGTTTTAATCATATCATCTAATGTATATTTGGGAATCCATCCTAATAAGTTTTTAGCTTTAGAATTAGAAGCTATTAACTTTGCGGGATCTCCTTCTCTTCTTTCTACTATTTCATAATTTACTTTTCCATAAATACTCGCAACATCTATTACTTCTTTTACTGAATAACCATTATTAGATCCTAAATTAACTAGTATTGATTTATTATTATTTGTCAAGTAACTTGAGATTATTT
>JAAZDL010000066.1 GCA_012512795.1 Mycoplasmatota bacterium | reverse complement strand
TTCAGGGACTCGAACCCCGGACCGCCTGGTTATGAGCCGGATGCTCTAACCAATTGAGCTAAAGGTCCACTGCCAAATAATCATAACATAAAATATATACATTTTCAACACTTTTTTAGTTAAATATAGTTTAAAAAATTATATAATGTGTTATTATAATATATATAAATATAATATAAGAGGTACACATATGAAAATAATGAACTATAAATCAAATATATATAAATATGTTATTTATGTATCATCACTACTAATATTCTTGTTTGTTATGAAAAATGTATTTTATATTGAAACAAGAGTTAAAACAAATAATACTATTGTAAAATCTGTAATTACATTTAATAATGAAAATACTACTATTAATGTAGATTATCCTAGATTTCAAAGTGATAAAATAATAAAATAATTACAGACTATATTTATAATTATATAAAAGAATTTAAAGCAAACAATGTAGAAGAGAAAGTTCTTGATATAAGTTATGATATTTATAAATTTGATATTTATACCAATATAGTTTTTAATATAGAATCTTCAATAAGTGATGTTAAAAAA
Organism: Mycoplasmatota bacterium; assembly: GCA_012512795.1. Taxonomy (GTDB): domain Bacteria; phylum Bacillota_I; class Bacilli_A; order RF39; family UBA660; genus CAG-1000. The sequence continues at coordinate 1,407 of JAAZDL010000066.1, read as the reverse complement.
AGTAATATATTATTAAATATACTAGAAGAAAAAGAAGAATATATTACATCAGTATTTGAAGAAGGAAATCTTATAGAAGAAATTGATAACTTAGCTTCTCATAAATACGCTACAGAAATATATGAAAATATTATGAACTCTAATGTAAATAATCATACTTATGTAATTAGTCAAAGTAAAGTAGATATATATTTTGATGATGTATCATTTTATGAAATAAATTTTATTCCTTATATTACTATTATTTTAGATACAAACACTTATGTTTATGAAGAAGAGTCAAATAATGATACGAGTAAGAAGTATATTTCATTTACTTTCGATGATGGGCCTAGTAAATATACTAGTGATATGATAAGTGCTCTTGAACTAAATAATTCATCAGCTACATTCTTTATGCTTGGAAATAAAATGAAATATAATAAAGATATAGTAACTTTAGTAGATAATTCTAATAGTGAAGTAGCATCTCATACTTATTCTCATAAATATTTAACTAAAATATCTAAAAAAGACATATTAAACGAAATTAATTCAGTTAATACAATCTATAATGAAATAACAGGTAAAAAAATAAAATACGTTAGACCACCATATGGTTCTTATAATGATACAGTATTACAAACACTGCAAGAACCACTTATACTATGGAATATCGATCCTAAAGACTGGCTTGTTAGAAATAGTAACACTATATATAAGCATATAGTTAATAATGCATGTGATGGTTGTATTATCGTAATGCATGATACATATAAAGAAACATTAGAAGCTGTAAAAAAAGTAATACCTAAATTACATGAAATGGGATATGAAGTAGTAAGTATTTCAAAACTATCAGAAATAAAAAATGTAGAATTACAAAAAAACAAAGCTATCAGAAGTATAAAATAATTGTTTATTTTTAATATAACTTATGTTATAATCATTTACGTGAATTAAAAAATTCATGTCCTACTCGGACCGCTAGCTCAGTTGGTAGAGCAATCGACTCTTAATCGATGGGTCTAGGGTTCAAATCCCTAGCGGTCCACCATAAAATATTACTATTAATTTAGTATTTTTTTATGCTATAATATAATAGAGGTGTATAGATGACAAAAGTAACTGAAAAAACAGTAAAATGTGCTAATTGTAATAAAGAAAGCAAGCAACTTTTTGTTTTCAGTGTAAACTTTAATTTAGGAAATAAAGATGATAATAAAAGTTTAATGGAGCATAAACAAGTATGTCCTCATTGTAAATATACTGCTTATGATATATCTGTAAAAAAGTAATATGGTATATTTAGTTTTAGGTATAATATTATTAATAATAGATATTCTTTTAATAAAAAAATTAAGAAAATCTATATTTAAAAAAATTTTGATAGTTATTTTAATGCTCTTATCATTATTTTTAATGTGG
>JAAZDL010000065.1 GCA_012512795.1 Mycoplasmatota bacterium | reverse complement strand
CATCATAACTGAACCATTTTCAATATCTCCATCGAAAACAGCTTTTCTAAGTGATCCTAAAGTCAATCTTTCGTGGTCTTCACGACTTGTAGATAAACTTTCTATTTTTAAATGTTCTTTTGTCATTTTATTTTTTAATGCTCTAACTGGAGTATTCATGTTTCTCCCAGTTACAACAGTATCAGTATCTTTTGCATTTATTACAGCATTTTTATAATTTATATGAACAGGACATTCTTCTGAGACTAATAAACAAGTTCCTAGTTGAACTCCTACTGCTCCTAGAGATAAAGCAGCATTAAGTCCTCTTCCATCTGCAATTCCACCAGCTGCTATTACTGGGATATTAACAGCGTCTACTACTTGTGGAACTAAAGCCATTGTTGTTTGTTCCCCAACATGTCCTCCCGCTTCGCAGCCCTCTACTATTACTCCATCAGCACCTGATTGTTCCATACGAATAGCAAGTGCTACACTTGGAACAACAGGAAAAACTTTAGCACCTGATTGTTTTAACATTTCCATATATACACCTGGACTTCCCGCACCAGTTGTGACAACAGCAACTTTTTCTTGAGCTATCATTTCCATAATTTCTTTTGCATATGGGTTCATAAGCATTACATTAACAGCAAATGGTTTATTAGTAAGTTTCTTACATTTAATAATTTCTTCTCTAGCTTGATCAACATTCATTGCTCCTGTACCAATTGTTCCAAGTGCACCAGCATTACTTACAGCAGCAGCAAAAGATGCAGTTGCAATATTAGCCATTCCTCCTTGAACAATTGGATATTTAATATCTAGTATTTTATTTAACATTTTTCCTCCTTTATAACTCTATATAACTAGCAGCATAAGTAAATCCTCCACCAAATCCAACTAGTATTATTTTCATTCCTTCTTTTACAATATCTTTTGTAATTGCTTCAGATAATGCTATTGGTATACTCCCAGCAGTAGTATTACCATATTTATCTAAATTAATATAAAGTTTATTTTTATTTAAATTTATCTTTTTAGCAACATTATCAATAATTCTAATATTAGCTTGATGTGGAATAACATAATCTATTTCATCTAATGTTTTATTTGCTTTTTTTAACACTTCACTAATAGCTTCTTCAAGTGCTCCTACTGCAAAGCGAAACACTTCTGATCCGTTTTGTTTTATAAAACCAATTTCTCTAGATGCATTTTCTAACTTTTCATGTATTACTAATCCACTAGCAGATAAAAATCCTTCATGATCACCAATACTATTTGCATAATGAATCATTTCATTATTAGTATCTTCTTGTTTCATAATGATTGCTCCTGCTCCATCTCCAAATAATATGCAAGTGTTTCTATCAGTGTAATCAACTATTTTACTATTTACATCTACTCCAATAACCAAAGCACACTTATAGTCACTTAGCATGTAAGAAGCAACTTGTAGAGCATAAACAAATCCAGTGCAAGCAGCATTTATATCAAATGCCATTATCTTTTTTTTATTTAAACCAAGTTTATCTTGTATTAAACATGAACATGAAGGAGTTGTATTATCAGGAGTTATTGTTGCTACTATAATTAAATCGATTTCTTCTTTTGATATATTAGCATTTAGAATAGCTTTTTTAGCAGCTAGAAACCCAAGTTCACTGGTGTTTTTATTAGTACTCACATAACGAGTTTTAATTCCAGTGCGAGACAAAATCCATTCATCAGTTGTATCTATTATTTTTTCAAATTCTTTATTTTTAACACATTTATTTCCTACTTGATATCCTACACCAATTATTTTTCTATTTTTCATATAATATACTTCCTACTTTTCTAGTTTTATTATAACGTTCTTCTAATAAATCTTTTATTTTCTTTTCTTTTATTACTGTTAATTCTTGAGAAATATAACTTCTAATATTTTCAGCAACTAATTCTATACATTCTTGTGCTCCTCCTAGAGGTTCTTTAATTATTTCATCAATAATATTTTTTTCTAATAAGTCTTTAGCAGTTAATTTCATTATTTCAGCTGCTTCTTTTGCTCTAGTTTCATCTTTCCATAAAATAGATGCAAATCCTTCAGGTGATAGTATTGAATATATTGAGTTTTCGAGCATTACTAGTCTATCTGCAACACTAAGAGCAAGAGCTCCTCCACTTCCACCTTCTCCTATAACAATACTAATTATTGGTACTTTTAAATTTGAAAAAGTAAATAAACATTGAGCTATTGCTTCAGCTTGACCTCTTTCTTCTGCTTCTTTCCCAGGAAAAGCACCAGGAGTATCTACTATATTTATTATAGGTCTGTTAAACTTTTCAGCTTGCTTTGCTAAACGAAGAGCTTTTCTATATCCTTCAGGGTTCATCATTCCGAAGTTTCTATCTATATTGCTTTGCATATCTTTTCCTTTAGATTGTGCTAAAACTGTTACTGCTGTTCCTTCAAAATAACATATGCCACCAATTAAAGATTTATCATCACGAACACCACGATCTCCATGAAGTTCATAAAAATTATCAAATAATAATTCAATATAATCTTGAGCTTTAGGTCTATCACTTCTACGAGCTAAATATACTTTATCCCATGCTGTCAAATTATTAAAAGCTTCTTTTTTAATTCTTCTAATTTGTTTATTTAGCTCCATATAATATGCGGATGCAGTATCTTCAATATTAGCTTTTTCAGCTTCTAGGTTTTTTATTAATACTTCACTTTCTTTTATATTCATATATTATCCTTTCAAAAACATAACTATTTTTTAATATGAAATTTTATTAAATCATGTATTGTCTTTTTCATATCTTTACGATTAACAATAATATCTACAAATCCTTTTTCAAGAAGAAACTCTGATCTTTGAAAATTAGGAGGTAATACTTCATTAATAGTCTTTTCAATTACTCTACTTCCTGCAAAACCAATTAAAGCATTAGGTTCTGCTATAATAATATCTCCAAGCATAGCAAAACTAGCACTTACCCCTCCAGTAGTAGGATGAGTTAATAGTGATATATATAATCCACCAGCATCACTAAATCTTTTAAGAGCACTACTAGTTTTAGTCATTTGCATTAAAGAAATAATTCCTTCTTGCATACGAGCTCCTCCACTGGTTGATACTATCAATAATGGATATTTCTTTTTAGTAGCATATTCTATTGTTCTAGTTATTTTTTCTCCAACTATTTGACCCATACTTCCCATCATAAAATTAGAATCCATAACTGCTATAGCAACTGTTATACCATTAATACGGCATGCTCCACATATTACTGCTTCTTTTATTTCAGTTTCACTTCTAGCTTTATTTAATTTTTCAGTATATTCCGGAAAATTCTCTTTATTTTTACTAGTAGCTGACATATATAATTCTCTAAAAGTTCCTGCATCTACAAGTTGACTTATTCTTTCAATAGCGCTTATTTTAAAATGATTATTACAATTAGGACATACATATAAATTATGAATTAATTCATTATATATAATAGTACTGTTACATTCATCACACTTTTTTACAATATTATCAGGAACTTCTTTTGGAACACTAGGAATATTAGTCCTTTTAAAAATTTGACTTAATGTACTAATTCTATTTTGTTTATCTTTAAATGATTTCTCCAAACTCTTTCAACTCCTTTATATAATTTTCAGCATAACTAGTGTTATATTTACCTTCTATAAATTTAGAATCATGCAAAACTAAATAATGAAATTCACTATTTGTTTTTACACCATCTATTATTAACTCAGATAATGCACTTCTCATTTTTCTAATACATTCTAGTCTAGTAGGTGCATATGCGATAAGTTTTAATATCATTGAATCATAAAATGGTGGTATTTCATAGCCACAATAAACTGAACTATCTACCCTAATTCCTTTACCACCTGGAATATGTAAAAAGTTTATACTACCAGGGCAAGGTGCAAAATCATTTTTAATATCTTCTGCATTAATTCTACATTCAATAGAGTGTCCAATACATTTAATATCTTCTTGCTTATAGTTCAGTGGTATATCTGAAGCAACTAAAATTTGTTGTTTTATTATGTCTATACCGGTTATCATTTCAGTAATTGGATGCTCTACTTGAATACGTGTATTCATTTCCATAAAATAATAATTATCATTATCTAATAAAAACTCTATAGTCCCAACACTATCGTATTTAACATATTTACAAGCTTTAACGGCATCTTCAAGCATACGATTACGAATAGAATCTAAAAGGAAGTGACATGGTGCTTCTTCTATCATTTTTTGATTTCTTCTTTGAAAAGAACAATCTCTTTCATATAGATGAATAACGTTTCCAAACTTATCACCTATTATTTGTACTTCGATATGTTTTGGATTTGCAATATATTTTTCTATATAAACTCCATCATCCCCAAAACATGCTTTTGCCTCACTTTTAGCTGCGTTGAATGCATTTTCAAATTCTTTCTTTTCATTTACAATTCGCATTCCTCTTCCGCCGCCACCATTTGAAGCTTTAATTATTATAGGAAATCCTATTTTTTCAGAAAACTCTATTCCTTCTGAAATACTTTTAACTTCTTCTTTTGAGCCAGGAACTATAGGAATCCCTGCTTTCTCCATCATCTTCTTTGCTTCACTTTTATTGCCCATTTTTCTTATAATTTCAAAGTTTGGACCAATAAAAATAAGGCCACACTCTTCAACTAATCTGGCAAACTTACTATTCTCACTTAAAAAACCAAAACCAGGATGTATTGCATCACATCCGCTATTACAAGCTGCTTGTATAATATTATTCATATTTAAATAAGAATCTGCTACTTGATGAGATCCTATACATACAGCCTCATCTGCAATTTGTTTATGAAGTGAATTAACATCAGCAGTTGAATAAACTGCTACTGTCTTTATATTCATTTCTTTACAAGAACGAATTATTCGAACTGCTATTTCTCCACGATTTGCTATTAAAACTTTCTTTATCATATAACACCTATACAATATACATCAGGATATCTCCATATTGAACAGTTTCTCCATTTTTTACTTGTATAGCAGTTACTTTTCCATTTTTAATTGCTTTAATTTCATTCATAACTTTCATGGCTTCTATTATACAAAGTATATCACCTTTTTTTACATTACTTCCTACTTCTACAAAATGCTCTTTTCCTTCGCCTGGAGCAGCATAAAAAGTTCCAACAAGTGGACTAATTATTGGCTCTCCATCAATTTTATTTTCTTTTGGTAAAGAAGTTTCTTTATTAGTATATTCTAAAGGTACAGTATACTTT
>JAAZDL010000064.1 GCA_012512795.1 Mycoplasmatota bacterium | reverse complement strand
GCCCAGTACCATCTTCCATAGTTACATAATCAGCACAAACTACATAAAATGCCTTTTTATCAAGTTTAATAAAAGGAAGTAATTGTTCATATTCTCTATGTTCTAAATCTTTACCTTTATATTTTTCAATTATTTTAATATCACTTCCAAGAACTTTATCTAAAAGTTTCTCAGATACTATAAAATTATAACCCATAGATTCTGCTTTTACATATGTTTCTTTTGGATTAACTGCAACTGCAACATTAGCAAGTAATGTCCAAGGAGTAGTAGTCCATACAAGTAAATAAGTATTATCTTCATCTTTGAGTTTCATTGGTACTGTAACTGTTGTTACTTCATCTTCTTGATACCCTTGAACTACTTCATGAGAAGCTAAACCAGTACCACAACGAGTACAAAAAGGAAGAATTTTATGTCCTTCATAAATTAAACCAGCATCAAAAAACTTTTTAAGAATCCACCACTCAGTTTCAATATAATTATTTTCAAAAGTAATATATGGATTATCAGTATCAATAAAATATCCCATTTCACGAGTCATTCTTTCCCACTCAGTTTTATATTTCCATACACTTTCTTTGCATTTTTGATTAAACTCTTTTATTCCATATTTTTCAATATCGTTTTTATCTTTAAAACCAAGTTGCTTTTCAACTTCAATTTCAACTGGAAGTCCATGAGTATCCCATCCTGCTTTTCTTTGAACTTTAAAACCTTTCATTGTTTTATATTTACAAATTGAATCTTTTAAATTTCTAGAGATTACATGATGTATACCTGGTAAATTATTAGCAGTTGGAGGCCCTTCATAAAATATAAAACTTTCACAACCTTCTCTATTATCAATTGTTTGTTTTAAAATATTTATTTTGTCCCAATACTTATTTACACTTTCCTCTTGTTCAAATATAGATTTTTTTTCTAAACTCTTAAATCTTTTCATAATTTCCTCCTAAAAAAAAAAGAATAGCACAAGGAGTCATATTATGACGGTACCATCCTTTTATTATCTTGTAATATTTAACGCATAAATTGCGGATTTATCTTATCAATAAATCACATCAGAAGTGATAAATATATAATGCAATTATTAGTTTTCATCAACCACTAACTTTCTATAAATTACAATATATAACGTCTTCATCTCTTGTTTTAAAATATATTTAAGATTATAACACTAATTAAGTAGTTTGTAAATAGAAATTATTTATCTTAAATATACAGGAATAATAGTTGTCCCACCACTATAGCCATTATAGTAAAAAGCTCCGGAACCTATATTAACTGTTCCACTGGCTCTATCTATAGTTAAAGAGCCTTGAGGTATGCTATTATAAGCAAATGCATAACTATGTATATAAGTAATACTATTTGGAAGAGTTACTTGTGTTAAATTGTTATCTGCAAAAGCCCATGAACCTATTGTAACAATACCGTTTGGAATATTTAGAGTTGTTAGCTGATTATTATAAAATGCTGAATCTTCAATAGTTGTAACACTACTTGGAAGTGTTACACTTGTCAATTGATTATCACCAAAAGCCCAAGATCCTATTGTAACAACGCCATTTGGAATAGTAAGACTTGATAAACGGTTATAATAAAAAGCTGATTCTTCAATAGTTGTAACACTACTTGGAAGTGTTAAACTTGTCAATTGATTATCACCAAAAGCCCAAGATCCTATTGTAACAACACCATTTGGTATAGTTACTGATGTTAAATTAATACCACTAAAAGCTCCCTCAAAAATAGTTTTTGTAGTACTTAACATATTATTTGCTCCATTTTTAGTTCCTATCACTAATGTTTGCCCATTTTTTGTATAAATCAAATTATTAGATGACATATAATTTGGATTTGCAGAGTTAACTGAAAGTGAAGTAATCGGATTACCTGCAAAAGCATATCCCTCGATTGTTTGAACACTACTTGGAAGTGCTAAAGTTTTTATATTGTTGTAAGAAAAAGCACTATCTTCAATAACTACTACGTTATTTGGTATTGTTACACTTGATAATCCCATCTCACAAAAAGCTCCAGCAACAATAGTTTTTGTAGTATCTAAAATACTATTTGCACTATTACTAGTTCCTGCAATTAAAGTTTGACCATTTTTAGTATAAATAGCGTTATTGTATGACATATAAGAATTATTATCACTATCAACTGTTATAGAATACATATTATTGTTTCAAGAAAATGCAAAAATATCAATATAAGTAACAGTACTTGGAATTGATATACTTTCTAAATTTCTCCATGAAAATGAATATCCTGAAATAGATTTAACTGTTACACCATTAATAGTTGAGGGAATAACAACATCAGTTGGACAATAGCTATTAGTGTCATAATTGTAATAATTATATGAGTAAATCGTCCCGTTTGACATATCAAAATCATAACATCCAGAAACAATATCTCCCATAGGAATATTTTCAAGATTACACTCTTCTTCATCTATAGAGTTTATCAAAACTTCATCTGAGTCAAATGACTTAGTAGCACAATACTTTCCGTTGTAAAATGCTAAAGCTGTTCTTCCATCTGCTAATAATACTAATTGTCCATTTTCAGGCTTTTTACCAGTTAAATTCATTTCAACGTTGCCACTTGTATTTAATATTCCATCGTTAAAAGTATATACTGTTTGCGTAAGTGATGATGTATTCATACTATGTGACATATAACTATCTTTTGCGGCTTTATTAACATTTTGAGCATTTTGCAAAAACACTTTTTTTTGAGCATCATTATACATTTTTAGTATATTTGGAAGTGCTATAATTATTAATATTGCTAATATTGCAATTACTGCTAAAAGTTCTACTAGTGTAAATGCGTTTTTTCTCATTTATTTTCCACCTTTTTAATTATCTTAGATACTTAGGAGTAATTGTTGTATTGCCATTAGAACCATTATACCTAAAGGCATCACTCCCAATACTAACTGAACCACTTGCCCTATCTATAGTTAAAGAACCTTGAGGAATCTTGTTATGGTAAAAAGCATTTTCCCCAATAGTTGTTATTCCGGTTCCAATTGTAACACTATTCAAATTATTATAAAGAAAAGCATAATCCTCTATTACAACAACACTATTTGGTATTATAAGCGTTGTTAGTGAGTTGTTACTAAATGCTCCGCTTTTAATTGTAACTACCCCATTTGGTATAGTTACAGTAGTTATTTCCGTTCCAGTAAAAGCACCTTCTTCTATAGTTATAGTACTGCTCAATATATTATTAGAACCTGTTTTGCCACCAAATAATAAAGTTTTTCCATCTTTTGTATATACAGCATTGTTTGAAGACATATAATTTAAGTTCGAAGTATTTACAACAATCTCTACTATGTTTTCACTAAATTTAAACGGATTTTTTACGATGGTATTAACACCACTACCAATTTTTATAAATCTAAGATTATTATATTCAAATGCATTTTCTCCAATATATGTAACATTATTTGGTATAGTTAAATTTTCAATAGCGTTTCTTTGAAATGCAGCATATTCTATTGTTTGTAATCCATCACCAAGTATTAAATTAACAATATCATTTCTTTCAAATGCACCTGCTCCAATATATGTAACACTATTTGGTATAACCAAACTTGTTATTTCATTAACAATGAATGACGAATCACCTATAATTTCTACAGTATCTGGTATAACTACTGATGTGATTTTTTCATGTCTTAATGCAATAGCTTTGTTTGAACCAGTATTTATATTTTTAATATTTTTTGTGTTCTTCGTACTTAGATTAGAGACAGTATATTTTTCAGTACTATTTGATAATAATACTGTGTCGTTATTATTATTTTCATTATATGTAGCATAGTTATAATATGCAAATGCCCAAGATCCTATCTCTCTTACTGTAACACCATTTATTTTTGATGGTATTACTACATCTGTTGGACATATTGGATTTGATGAATTGTCATTTTGATAATCATAATATTCTATTATAGTTCCAGTTGAACTATCAAAATCAAAACAGTTATCGTTTGTTGCAAGAGATGGACTTATATTTAAAGTACATTCATCTACACTTATTTTACTTATTGTTATTTCATTTGAATTAAATGATTTTCTAGCACAGTATTTCCCGTTATGAAATGCTAGTGCTGTTTTTCCATCTTGAGCAATTATTAATTGTCCGTGTTCAGGCTTATGACCCGTTATACTC
>JAAZDL010000063.1 GCA_012512795.1 Mycoplasmatota bacterium | reverse complement strand
TCATTCATTAAAGTAATATAATTTTTATTTTCTTTTCTTTCATTATCAGTTAAAGTAAATAAATCATTAATTCTTACTTTTGTTAAAGAGTAATCAGATATAAATTTTTCTTGAGTTTGAGTAAGCTTAGAATCATTTATATAATATATATATTTTATATTACCATTTTCAATTAACTTTTTAGCATCACTATATGATTTGTCAATTGATTGATTATTACTATCAATTGATATAACATTTATATTATATTTAGTTAAATAAGTAAATACATTATCAGCTACTAATAAAGTATTATAATTTCCATTTTTACCAATATTGTAAAGTTGTACATCTAATTCAGATACTTTTTCATTTAATATTTTATAATTATCTTCTATAGCTTCTTTTATATATACATTATCATTATAATCTATTAAACTACTTTTAATATTACTACATAGCATTAAATAATTAGATGGATCAAGCCATACACTTTCAAATCCTTTATCGTTATTCATCCCTTTAGTAGCATCAATTAGTTTCATTTTTCCATTAATATTTAAAAGGTCTTTAGCTAAATAAGCTTCATTAGCAACCCCAGAATAAATAAACATTTCACCTTTCTCTGCATATCCTGTTTTCTTTTTATTAGTTACTTCATAGTTTAAAGTAGCATCATTAGGATATACACTTGAAATTTTAGCATAATCACTATATATCATAGTAGTTGCATATTCAATAGGGTACATAGTAGTATAAAGATACTTATCAGAAAAATCATCCGTTAGTGTACATGCAGATAACAAAGCACAACTTATTATAATTATTAATATTTTTTTCATATATTCTCCTCTTTAATTACTGGGTCATAACCACTTTTACAAAAAGGATTACACCTTAATATTCTTTTTATTCCTTTAATTATTCCTTTATATCCGTTAATCTCTATACTTTGCTTCATATATTCACTACAAGTAGGAGTAAACCTACATAATGTATGACAGTGAAGTGGTGTTGCTTGATAAAGATCAATTAACTTAATTAATACTTTTTTCATGCTACTATTATATAATATTATTAGCTAAAAAGAAATAACAAACTATTAATTGAATTAACTTATTATTAAAGCCTAACTTTTACTTTTAAAAATTGAGTTTATTTGATATAATTAACAAAGTGATAATTATGAATATATTTAAAGATTATGGAATAAAAATTAAAAATGAAGAATTACTTAAAGTAGCATTAACTCATAGTAGTTATTCTAATGAACATGGTGGGGAATGCTATGAAAGATTAGAATATTTAGGAGATGCTGTTTTAGAAATTGTATGTAGTGAGTATTTATATAAAAATACTAATTATTCAGAAGGAGAAATGAGTAAACTTCGTAGTCTTTATGTATGTGAAAATGCTTTATGGGAATATTCTAAAAAAATAAATTTAAAAAACTATATATTGATTGGTAATGGTATGAGTGAAGCTAATAAAACTATAGTAGCTGATGTTTTTGAAGCTGTAGTTGGCGTTATTTATCTTGATAGCGGACTTAATAATGTTAAAAAGTTATTTAATAGTTTAATTGTTCCTTATATAGATAACAAAGAAGATTTTTTAATGGATTATAAAAGTTTACTTCAAGAAAGTGTTCAAACTGTAAAAAAGAGTGTTACTTATAAATTAGTTGATGAATATGGCCCTGCTCATGAAAGAGTATTTAAAATAGAAGTTATTATTGATAACTTAGTATACGGAGTAGGTACAGGTGCTTCTAAAAAAGAAGCTGAACAAAATGCTGCAAAAGAAGCATATATGAAAAGAGCATAGGTGGTAATATGTACATAAAAGAAATTAAACTAAATGGTTTTAAAAGTTTTGCAGAAAAAATTGCTTTAGAATTAGATTCTTCTTTTACAGGTATTGTAGGACCTAATGGTAGTGGTAAAAGTAATATAGTAGATGCTATAAAATGGGTACTTGGTGAACAAAGTATTAAAAGTTTACGTGGTTCTAAAAATATGACTGATATAATATTTAATGGATCAGCTTCTAGAAATGCTGCTTCTTTTGCTAATGTAAGTATTACTTTTGATAATTCAGATAGAAAATTAAATATTGATTATAATGATGTAGTAATTAAAAGAACAGTTTATAAAAGCGGAGAAAACGAATATTTTATAAATAATGAAAAATGTAGACTTAAAGATATTACTAATTTATTTTTAGATTCTAAATCATCTAAAGAATCTTTTAATATAATTCCTCAAAATAAAATAGAACAAATACTAAGTGAAAAACCTGAAGATAGAAGAATTATTTTCGAAGATGCTGCTGGTGTTTTAAAATATAGAAAAAGAAAAGAAGAAAGTTTATCTAAACTATCTAAAACACATGATAATATAGATAGAATTAATCTAATTATAAATGAATTATCTGAAAACTTATTACCTCTTGAAAAAGCTTCTTTTAAAGCTAGAGAGTATAAAAGTGCATTATTAGAATTAGAAGAAGTAGAAATAGCTTTAATAGCTAAAGATATAACTACATTTAACGAAGAATTAATAGTTAAAAGAGAAACTAAATCAATATTAGAAGATAAATTAACATCTTTAGTCGCATCTTCTACTACAGATAATACTGAAGTTGAAAAATTAAAATTAGAAATTATTAAAATTGATGAAAAAATAAACATTGTTAGTAATCAAATATTTTCTATATCTGAATCATTACTAGAATTAAGTAATAAAAAAACTTTACTTACTGAACGAAACAAAT
>JAAZDL010000062.1 GCA_012512795.1 Mycoplasmatota bacterium | reverse complement strand
TTTTTCTTAAAGCCTATTTATTTTATCACAAATTTATTAAAAAAAAAAGAGTTTTTAACTCTTTATACTTTAAATTTAAAATATGCATGTTAAATCATAATTAAATAAGTTTCCTATAAGTACTAATAAAGATGGTAATAACAATATAAGTACTAATACTATAGACATGTTTACAAACTTTTTAGTAGCTTTTTTAAATGCATCTGCATTACTACTAACAATAGCAGGTATAAAAGCCATCATACCACTAACTATTGCTATAATAGCACCAGCTATTTTTAATATTAAAGTAAATGCCTTAAGAACTTTTGCTAAATTTTCCCCAACTAGCTCTGAACATGTCATTTTACTTTCACCAAAACCATAATCAGGAAAACTTGAAGTTAAAATATTACTTGTGTGAATTATATTTAAATTAGGCGCTGAGTATGCCTTGACATTACTAACACCTATAAATAAAGCTAAAATAATTAGTATAATCTTTTTATTCATAACTTTTTTCACTAACCCCTTTTTTATAAAGTTAGTATATTATATCATATATTTATCAAAAAAAAAAGAGTTTATATAAAACTCTAATTAAACAATACAAGATATATCATAACTAAATAAATTTCCTATTAATACTAATAATGATGGTAATAATAATATAAGTACTAATACTATTCCCATATTAACACATTTTTTAGTAGCTTTTTTAAGTGCATCTTGATCTTTTGATACTACTGCTGGTATTAATGCAATCATGCCATTAACTGTAGCTATAATAGCTCCAGCGATTCTTAATATAAGAGTTATAGATTTAACTACTTTTGTTAAATTACGACCAAGTAAATTTTCACATGTTGTTCTAGACTCACCGAAACCTGGATCAGGAATACTTATATCAAATTTATGTTCTTCTATATATGCTCTTACTGCCTTGTTCTCTTCTATATCCTTTTCAACTTGATCTTGAAATTGTTGATCAATATCATCAGTAACCTCTTCTATTACTCCTTGTTTTTCTTCTTCATTATTTAATAAACAATTTTTTTGAGTTTGAGTTAATCCAGCAACATTATATGCTGTTTTTAAACATTCTATACAAGTTCCACTTTTTGTAGTACAACCATTTGCACATTCAGTACCAGCTACTGCAACATCTATTTTATTTTGTGATGTTTGAGAAATATTACATTTAGAATAGTAGCATGAATTTATTTTGTCAGTTGTTGCGGTTTTCATTTTATTTGAGAATTCTTCAGCTTGTGATTCAAGTAAACCTTTTGAATATAATAATTTGAATTTATTTTTACATGTTTCTTGATAACCAGCTAACGCATCTGTCATCGTAACAATGTTACTCATATCACTAGGACATGTATAATTATTAATTTTCACAATTGCATTATCGAAACATTCTTTGGCTTCTTTATATCCAGTCTCATCTTGAACTGTACATCCTGGGACTTGATTATATGTCTCTCTTCCCCAAAATGAAACACTACCTATAGTAAAATCATCTTTACTATCAGAAAACAAATATCTATTTGCAGAAGATGTGTACCATCTGCTATTAGCCGTATAGCCAAACATTAATGGACACTCTCCACCGTTAGTAGCAGTCCATTTAAAAGTCATGGAGTCAGACCCAATTCCGTTTCTGCCATCATAGGGAGACAATGTTACAGGAATGTCAAACAATCCATAACCCCTAGAAACAATTCCTTTAGCAGGCACTATATCAGTTGCTACTATTTCGCAGTTATTATTGCTATTAGCTTCTATAATTTTGAAAACAAAATAAGTACCATTATCAAAATAATAAGCATTTGGAGAATTAAATTCAAATCTATAACATCCAGCAAAAACAATTTTACCATTAGAAGCAACAGCTTGATATCCTCTTAGTAGTGGGGTAGCTGAAGCTACTGTTAATTTTGCATAAAAATTTTCATTGCTAACTGACCCACTTTGTGTATACATTATATTGTTATCATCATAAAAACAACCAGGCTTACTTGCATTTTCATCACAAAACTCTTCGGTTTCTCTCTTAGCTTTTTCATATTCTTCTGGTGAGGCATAAATATTATTAATAAACGTAAAGCAAAAAGCAAAAGATATTAAAATATAAAACAATTTTCTCATTATTATTTCACTTCTTTCTATATTCTACCTCTATTTTATCATATTATTTTTCAATATCAATAAGATTTAATTGTTTTATAAACAAATTAAGTCTAATATATTTTATTTACATTAATATTTATTTATATTAGTTTAAAAAAACATAAATTTATAGTATAATGGTAGTGGTGATTTTATGAATATAACTTCATATAAAAACAGAGGTATGTTTCTTGAAAATATATTAAATGATACTAATACATATTATAATAGTAAAGAAAAATGTATAATATATAAAAAACCTACTCCAATAAAAGTGCTTAATGTATGTTATCCAAATAATAAATCTCATTTAATAGACAAAGCTGTATACTCTAATGTTTCAACACTAGATTATAACGGAATATATAAAGAAAGATACATTGAATTTGATGCTAAAGAATGTCAATCAAAAACTTCTTTTCCTTTATCAAATATAAAAAGTCATCAAATACAACATATAATAAATATTATAAAACAAAAAGGAATTATTTTTCTAATAATAATGATGAATAATCAGTTCTATCTATTAAAAGGAGAGGATCTTATAAATATCATTGAAAAAGACGAAAGAAAATCTATAGAATATAAAAAATTACAAGAAATAGGATATAAGATTGAAGAAAGCTATTTACCTCGTCTTAAATATCTTGATGCTGTAGACAAAGCATATTTTAAGGAGTAATATGAAAAGTATTAATTTTGAAAAAATAAAACGTGAGAATCGAGAAAGGATTGATAGTTACAAAATGAAGCGAAATAATAAAAAGATAAAAAAGAAAAACATAGTAAACAAAGAAAAAAAGAAAACTAAGAAGTTTAGATTTTGGTATTGGCTTTTAAATCTAGTTGTTATTTTTGCTATTGCTTGTTTATGTGGAGTCGCTGGTTTCTTTTACTATATTGTAAAAACAGCACCTGAGTTTACTAAAGAAAAACTTTATGAAAAAGAAGCATCAAGAATTTTTGATTCTCAACTTAATTTAATTGCTACTTTAGGAGTCGAACAAAGAGAAAAACTGACTTATGATGAACTTCCTCAAGTTTTAGTAGATGCTGTAGTTGCTACTGAGGATTCAAGATTTTTTCAGCATAATGGTTTAGATGTTGCTAGATTTGTAAAAGCATCTATAGGCCAAGTTTTAGGCCAAGATGCAGGTGGTGCTTCTACTTTGACAATGCAACTTTCAAAACTAGCATTTACATCTACAGACTCAGAAGGATTTAAAGGAATTATAAGAAAATTCACAGATATTTATATGGCAGTTTTTAAAATAGAAAAAAACTATACTAAGGAAGAAATTATTGAGTTTTATATTAATACCCCTTGTTTAGGAGGCAGTATATACGGAGTTGAACAAGCTGCTCAATATTATTTTAATAAAAAAGCTAGTGATTTAAACCTAGTTGAATCAGCTATGATTGCTGGTATGTTTCAATCACCTAATGGTTATAATCCTTATGTTTATCCTGAGGATGCTAATAGCAGAAAAAATACTGTCTTATATTTAATGAAAAGACATGGATATATTAATGAAACTGAATATGATGCTGCTGTTAAAATAGATATTAAAACGTTAGTTAAAGATGGGACTACATCAACAAATGAATACCAAGGATTTATTGATACAGTCGTACAAGAAGTAATTGATAAAACTGGAAATAATCCATATGATATACCTATGGATATATATTCAACTATGGTACCTGCTAAACAAAATGTAATTAATAATTTTTATAAAACTTACAAATTTAAAGATAAAAAAGTCGAAGTTGGTATTGGTCTTATTGATAATAAAACTGGTGCAATTTTGGCTGTAGGTGCTGGTAGATATAAAAACAATGCTATGACACTTAATTATGCAACTCAAATAAACAGACATCCCGGTTCAACTATAAAGCCTATAATTGATTATGGGCCAGCTATAGAATATGAAAATCTTAGTTCTTATGGGCCTTTTGCAGATGAAAAAACAAAATATGCCGGTGGGTATATGAACAATTACAACTTTAGTTATTCGGGAATTCAAACTATGAGAACTTGTTTAGTTAAATCAATGAATACTTGTGCATTACAAGCATTTAAGTTAACTAATAATGAACAAAAACTTTCATTTATCACTTCTCTTGGAATACAACCTGAAGATGGAACTAGTGTTCTTTCACAAGCATATTCAATTGGAGCTTTTAACGGATTAAACCCTGTTCAACTTGCTGCTGCATATGCTGCATTTGGATCAGGAGGATATTATACTTCTCCATATTCTTTTACGAAACTAGTTTATCGTGATAGTGCAGAAGAATTTGTACAAGATGTGTCTAGAACAAGAGTTATGAAAGCTCAAACAGCTTATATTTTATCTTCTGTTTTACAAGGTGTTACATCATATAAAGTAAAAGTTTCAGGAACTCAAATTGCTACTAAAACAGGTACATCTTCTTATGATCAAACTTTATTGAAAAAATATAAATTAACAAGTTCAGTAATTCCTGATTCATGGGTTGTTAGTTATTCACCTGACTATGCCTTAGCTATATGGTATGGATATGATTCACTTGATGAAGAACATGCAAAAAACAAATGGTATTTAATTATGAGTCAAGCAAGTGCTGCAAGAACAAATATGCAAGCGGCTCTTGTAAATAAAATATTTGAAAAGAATTCTAAATTTAAAAACCCTGGAGGCGTTGTAAGTGCATCTGTTGAATTAGAGACAAACCCACCACAAAAGCCAAGTGCTAATACACCTGATTCTTTAAAAGGAACTTTCTTATTTATAAGTGGTACTGAACCAAGTGAGACTTCAACAAGATTTTCAACTTTAAGTGATCCAACAAGTCTTACATACTCTTTAAATGGAAAGTCATTGTCATTATCTTGGAATTCTCCTGGAACACCTTCTGCTATTGATTCTGAATATTTAACTAGTTATTTTAAAAACTCATTTGAAGAATGGGCTGATAAATTTTTAAAAGAAAGACTAGCATATAATAAAAAAAGTATAGGTAATTTTGGATTTTCAATATATTTAACTTCTGGTACATCATCAAAATATGTTGGTTGGACCGATCAAACTTCATACACTATTGATTTAAACAATTACACAGGAATATATGATGGTGTTATAGTAAAAAGTTCTTATTCTTTATTTACTAAAAATGCATCACCTGGAACTAAAGTAGTATTTCAAACAGCTTCAGAAGGAAACTTTTCAGTAAGTATGATTGGACTAACTGGAAGTTTACATGTTGGAGATTCATATACTGAATTAAATACAAGTGCAGTATCTTCAATCACTTATAATTCTATTGAAATTAAATCTTCAGTATCTAATTTAGAGGTTGTTACAGCTTCAATTAAAAAAGTAGGTGGTTCTACTAATCTTACTCCTTCTCAAATAACTGAGTCTACAGGAACATATAATATTGTTTATAATGTATCGTTTAGTTACTTAGGAACACCTGTAACAAGAAGCTTTACACAAACTATCGTTGTTAATTCATAAATAAAAAAAGATATCATTTATTTGATATCTTTTTATTTGTATAATCACATAAATTTTTATAAAAACAAGTATCACATTGTGGTTTTCTACTAGTACAATAGTACCTTCCAAACAAAACCATTTGAGTATTTACCCTATTCCATTTATCTATTGGAAAATATTTTTTAAGTTTTTTCTCAGTAACTAATAAATTATCTTTTTCTTTGGTAATTTTTAATCTTTTAGAAACTCTATATACATGAGTATCTACTGCAAATGATGGTTCATCAAACAAAATACCAAGAACAACACTAGCTGTTTTTCTACCTACACCAGGCAAACTTTCTAAATAATTTCTGTCATTTGGAACATATCCTATTTTTTTTATTTCTTCTACTATTTTATAAAAATGGTTTGATTTAGTTCTAAAAAAACCAATTCTTTTAATATACTCAGATATATCTTTTTCATTAAGCGTACTTAGTTTTTCTAAAGTATTATATTCTTTATATAGTTTATCAGTAACATTGTTAACACTTTTGTCAGTAGTTTGTGCTGATAACATTACTGATAATAATAATTCATAATCTTTTGTATAATTAAGTTCACACTTAGGGTCTGGGAAAAGTTTATCAAACTCATTGATTATTAATTCATTATTCATTATCTTCTAACCAATCATAATCAAATAATTCTTCAATACTCTTTTCTTCTTCTAATTGCTTCTTTTTAATACCGTTTTTAGACCATTCATAGACTATCTTATCAATATACTTAAAACTAGTAACACCGTTTAAAATAGCCTCTTTTAATGCCCTTTTAATAGTATGTTCATCTATTCCTTTTTCTAACCATTTATTAATAAGTTCATATTCAAAAGATGATAAAGTTCTACCTAACTCATTTTCAAATAAAACATATATATCCTCTTCATTATTTTCTATCTTTTTATTTAAAGCTAGTCTATCATAAAAAGGGTCTAGACTTACTTGTTCAATCACTTTATTATTATCATTAATAACAATCATTTCAAGCATTTTTTTATTTACTAAAGTATTAAAAGTATTAAATATTTTATCATCACTAAATCCAAGTTTAAGTTTAATATCATTTGTATCCAAAGCTAAAGAAACATTTATAAAGTAAAGAATTAATAAAAACTCATCCAAAGAAATATCAAGTTGACTTATACACTTGACTATATTTGAATTTACAATAAAATCTTTACTAGAAAAAACACTTCTTAACTCACTCATAATCTTTATTTTCTAAAAATTCAATAATAGATTCTTTATTATTAAATAAGTTCCCTTCCATAATATTTTTTTCAATTATCTTATATACTTTCTTTATACTTTTTACATCTATATATTTTGATATATCACTAATATTAATATCTATATCAATTATACTATGTATATCTTTTAACTCTTCAAAATACTTTAAATCCTCTTCTACTCCTAAAATAAAAGCAGAGTTTTTGATTATAATATCATTATAAGTAAATAAGTCGAATAAAGTAATTTCTCCTTTATCAATAATATTTTTAATTTTACTTATAAATGATTTTTCTTTATTACTAAATGGTAACGAAGTATTAACTTGTGCCCAAATTCCATAACGATCATATGATTCTTTAACATCTGTAAATTTTATATTTAAAGGACCCATTAATTTTAAATCTTTGACAAGTTCAAAAAATTTAATATAGTTTTTTGATTCAAAAATTTTATCTAATTCTTTTTTCTTAAATTCAGCAGGAATTTGATTTAGTAATGCTGTGTTTTTTTTAATAAATGCTATTATTTTATTATCTAATTCAAAATCTAGTGTACTACTAAATCTTATTGCTCTTAGTATTCTAGTTTTATCTTCATTAAATTTTTGTTCTTCATTACCAACAACTTTAATTATTTTGTTTTCAATATCTTTTTTTGAATTTAATAAATCAACGAGTTTTCCATCTTTATCAATAGCCAAAGTGTTCATAGTAAAATCTCTTCTTAACAAGTCAGTTTTTAAATCTTTTGCATAAACAATTTTAATAGGTTTATTTTTAGAATAAGCTAGTTCTTCGCGATACGAAGTAATATCATAATTATATTCTTCAATAGAAAGATGGTATGAAAAATAATCTTCATCTGCTTTTCCTTCGTTTTTAAAAATACGTTTTAAATCATCAATTTTAGCATTAGTACATATATCTATATCAAAAGACTTTATACCAAGTATATAATCTCTAACATATCCACCTACTATAAACGATTCAAAACCATTATCAATAATTTTATTAATTACTTCATTCATAATTTTATTATAACATAAAAAAAATTATTTTGTATATTTTAATTCAATAAAAAAAGCCATATTAGGCTCCTTTTATTAGTTTAAAGCTTCTTTTAATTTACTTCCAGCTTTAAATGATGCAACAACTTTTGCAGGAATCTTAATAGGTTGTTTAGTTAAAGGGTTGATTCCATCTCTTGCTGGTCTTTTTTTAGCAGTATATGTGCCAAATCCAACTAGTGCAACCTTTCCTTCTTTCTTTAAACCTGTTGTGATACCTTCGATAGTTGCATCTAATGCTCTAAGAGCATCAGCCTTAGTTAATCCGGCTTTAGCAGCTACGAATTCTACTAATTCATTCTTACTCATCGTAAAATTACCTCCCATTTTCTTCATTATACTTACATATAATGCTTACATATTAATTGTAGCATAATCACTTGAAAAAGCAAGTAATTTAATATTTTTTTTACAAAAATACATAAAATATACTTTAAAACATAATATTTATTTAGTTTTATCACATTCAGGACAAAAAACATCACCTTTTTTATCAACTAAGAGTCCACCGCATTTATCGCAAATTTCTCCAGTAGGCTTATCCCATAAGGCATACTTACATGATGGATAGTTATTACAACCATAAAAAGTCTTACCTTTTTTAGTTTTTTTCTCTACTATTTTATTATTACATTTTGGACATGGACATATCTCAATAACTTCTCTTTCTTCTTTTTTTATGTATTTACACGTCGGATAATTAGAGCAAGCAACAAATTTACCATATTTACCATTTCTGTATACCAAAGGGCTACTGCATAAAGGACACTTTTCACCGGTTTCTTCTGGTGCATCTTTTTCCATACCTTTAAATGCTGAGTCTAATAATGGTTCAAAATCTTTATAAAATTTATCTAGTACTTCATACCATACTAACTTTGATTCTGCTATTTCATCTAATTTAGTTTCCATATCTGCTGTATAATTAGCATTTATTATAGTTGAAAAGAATTCTTGAAGTTTATCAGTAACTTTTATACCAACTTCACTTGGAAAAAACTTTCTATCTTTAATATCAACATATTTTCTTTCCTTTAATACACTTATTATTTTAGAATATGTACTTGGCCTACCTATTCCCAATTTCTCAAGTTCAGCAATTAAAGTTGCTTCTGTAAACCTTGCTTTAGGCTCAGTAAAGTGCTGAATCTTATATACTTTGTGAACTACTATTACTTTAGATTTATAATTTGCAAAATCAGGTAAAATAGTATCTTCGTTATCTTCATATATTGAATATACTTTTAAATAACCATCAAATACATATATTTGCCCAGTTGCTCTAAAGATATAACCGTTATTCTCCAAATCAACACTAGTTGCTTCAACTTTAGCATCTGCCATTAGTGAAGCTAATGCTCTATTATATATTAAACAATATAATTTATACTCTTCTGGTTTCAAATACATCTTAACGCTTTGAGGAGTTCTATATATACTAGTTGGTCTTATTGCTTCATGTGCATCTTGAACATTGTCTTTAGACTTGGAACTCTTAGCATAACCAATATATTCTTTTCCATAGTTTGAACTAATATATTTTTTTGTTTCACTGACAAATATGTCAGAGAATCTAATTGAGTCAGTTCTCATATATGTGATTAAACCAACAGTTTCATTAGCAAGAGATACTCCCTCATATAACTTTTGTGCTATAGACATAGTCTTTGAAGCAGAATAACCTAAACGATTAGAAGCCATTTGAGTTAACGTACTAGTTGTAAACGGAAGCTTACTCTTTTTGTTTTTAAGTTTTTTCTCTACATTATCAATATTATATGCATTTGATAAACTAGATAATATTTCATCAGCTTCAACTGAACTTTTAATTTCAATATCTTTTCCTCTATATTTTTTAAGTTCTGCTTTAAAATCTTTGAAGTCTGCTTCAATAGTATAATATTCTTCAGAGATAAAAGCTTCTATTTCTCTTTCTCTATCTACTATTAATTTTAATGCTACACTTTGTACTCTACCGGCACTTTTCCCATCAGTTTTTGATTGCATTAATTTGCTTAACCTAAAGCCAATTATTCTATCTAAAATTCTACGAGACTCTTGACTATGAACTAATTCTTCATCTATTTTTCTAGGATTATTAAATGCTTCTTTTATAGCAGGCTCAGTTATTTCATTAAACACTACTCTTCCATACTTATTATCATCTATATCTAAAGATTCTTTTAAATGCCAACTTATTGCTTCCCCTTCACGATCAGGATCAGTTGCTAAAATAACATTATCACTATTTTTAGCTTCTTTTTTAAGTTCATTAACTAGTTTAGCCTTACCTTTCATTAAAATATAATTAGGCTTAAAGTTGTTTTCTAAATCAACACCTAATCCATATTTACCAGAAGTTGCTAAATCTCTAATATGACCTTTAGAAGATAATACTTTATAATCTTTACCTAAATACTTTTCTATAGTTTTACTTTTACTTGGACTTTCAACTATTACTAAATTCTTCATGTTCCTCCTTTTTTTGATACCCCGTTTTCATTAAATAATATTATACACTAAAAATATATTTGTCAAGTTTATATATTTATTTATTCTTACTTAGTTTTTGAAATAAAATCACATTATAAATAATCATTAGCATAGAAATCATAGCTATAGCTAACCCAGATAAAGAAAAAAACGAAAAAACTCCTACAATAGAAGTTATAATACATATTATCCTTTTATCTAAATTAGTAAATTGAAATAGCACAAATAAAAAACCAATAAGGCCCATACATATAATATCAAGAATTACCCATCCTCTCATAATGATAGTAACAAATAAAGCAAGCACGAAACAAACCATAGCTGTTGCTACTTTATTTATCATTCTTTGAGTTTCTATTCTATATTTCATATTAATATCTCCTCATTATTTATATATTATCATAACAATTTTTTATAAACAATAAAAAAAGAACTAATTTTAGTTCTCATAAACACTAACTTGTTTTTTATCTTTACCTTTTCTTTCGAATTTTACAATTCCATCTACTTTAGTATATAGTGTATGGTCTTTTCCCATCCCAACATTATTTCCAGGATATATTTTTGTTCCTCTTTGACGATAGATTATATTTCCAGCTTTTGCAGTTTGTCCATCGCTAAGTTTAGCACCGAGTCTACGACCAGCAGAATCTCTACCATTTTTTGTAGAACCAACACCTTTTTTAGATGCGAATAATTGTATATTTAAATTCATTTTAATCATGGTCTTCCTCCTTAATAACAATATTTTTATTATATTTATCTTTTAGTTCTTTAATCATATTGATTAAATTTTCTAATAGCTTGTTAGTTATATTATCTTTCTTTATATTAACAATTGTCAAATCATTATTATCAGTATAACTAATTGCTTCTTTATCAATCTTTAAGATTGCATTAATTGTAGTAATAATCATTGTACTAAATGAAGCACATACTATATCTTTTCCGTAATCATCATAGCCAGCATGTCCTTGACATTTTATAGTATCAATAATATTATTGTTTTTTTTTATAAATACTTTTATCATTACTTAATTATAGACTTGATTAGTATTTTAGTATATGGTTGTCTATGTCCTTGAGTTTTTCTATATTGTTTTTTAGGTTTGTATTTAAAAACTAAAACTTTTTTTTGCTTTCCATGTTTTAAAACTTTAGCAACAACTTTAGCACCTTTAACAGTAGGAGTTCCTACTTTACCGTCAACATATAAAACTTCTTCAAAAACAATTTCACTGTCCACTTCGTTTGGTAATTTCTCAGTATATAGTTCTTGTCCTTCTTCAACCATATATTGTTTACCACCAGTAACAAATATCGCTTTCATATTATTCCTCCTTCAATAAGACTCACTTTTAAGGTAAGTT
>JAAZDL010000061.1 GCA_012512795.1 Mycoplasmatota bacterium | reverse complement strand
GAAATATATTATAACATATAAATTAAGAAGTTTATATTACAAATTATCTTTTTTTGTCTTTTTCAAAGTTGATAAATTATTTTCATCAATTAAATTAACTTCAATATATCTTTTCCTAAATTCATCATAATTTTCCATAAGTAATCTTAAATCAACTAAATATTGTTTATATACACCATCATCAAACCATACATTTTCAGCATATCCATTCTTACCAAATTTGTTTTTTAATACTTCATAAGACTCTCTTATTTTATTTTCTAAAGGTGAATCCGGACTTTGTTTTAATCTATATTGATAAGTTCTAACAAGAGGTTGAATTATATTATGATTACGATCTGCTGATGAAACTAATTTACCATAATCACTTCTAGGTTCATATTTTATAGAAGCTCTATGATCTTCTATTGCCTCAGATATTAGTTTTAATATATCTGACTTGTAATAATTTTTCATAAATTCATCTTCTAAAAACATTTGAGCAGATACTACTTCATGCTCTTCATCATTTATTATTCTACCTATATCACGATATGCAGCTATAGTAAAAACTATATTATGATTCAAATTTAACTTTAAGTTGTGCAATAAATCAAAACTTCTATTTATAACACTATAAATATGTTCTAATCCATGTGATTTATCATCTACATCTCTATACATAGGAAAAATATTATTTATAATATAATCAATTAACTTTTTATCTACTTCTTTTAATACATTTTCATTCATAAAAATCTCCTGAATATATTATATCATAAAAAAACAAAAGATACTCCATGAGTACCTTTCATATATATAGTTTATCTTTTTCAAATGTTTTTTCTTCGTTGTATTCATATTCATTTAATAGTGTTACTTCACCAGTTTTCATTGTTTCTTTTACATCTATTAACCTTTGATTTTCTGAACCTCTAAATAATAAATCTAAATTCCTTTTTTCTAGAACAAATCTTCCATCAACTAATATATCTATGTTTTCTAAAAACTTTAAATAAATTTTATTTTTCTCAGATAGTTTTAACAATTCTTCATAAGTAAAACCTGTGTAACACCATACATTTAATCCAAGACTTTTAGCATAAGTTGCAACTAAAGCACATGCCTCAGGTTGAAACATTGGATCTCCACCACTAAAAGTAATTCCTGCATGATATTTAAGTTTAGATATATCATTGCATAACTCTTCAACGCTATACTCAAATCCATCAGTAAATGAGTGAGTTTGAGGATTATGACATCCTTTACAATTATGAGAGCAGCCTTGAGTCCAAATTACCGCTCTAAGTCCTGGTCCATCAACTATACTATCAGTTTGAAGTTCAGATGCTAAACGCAAATTCATTACTTAACTCCAGGGTGTTTTACTCTATCATTAACTTCTGATTTTTTAGCATTGTTAAATCTATCAACTGTTCCAACTAAATATCCAGTTATTCTTCTGATTCTTTCGAATCCAACACCTTCACCAGTTGTTTTAACTTTTTTTTCTTTGTCCATTTCTTTACCTCCTAACATCCACAATTAAAGTTATTTATAACTTCCATTTCTACGCCTTCACCTTCACGTCTTCCGCATCTTGGGCAAGTATCTTTTATAATACCAACATACCCGCAAACAGGATCCCTATCTACAGGATGGTTTATAGCACCATAGCCTATATCATTATCATGCATCATTCTAATTATTGTTTCAAAAGCATCTATATTATTAACAGTATCACCATCAAGTTCAATATATGAAATATGCCCTGCATTAGTATATTTATGATATTTTCCTTCTACTTCTAATTTATGCTGAATAGTTGTTTTAAAATATACTGGTACATGAAATGAATTTGTATAATAATCACGATCAGTTATTCCTTTTAAAACTCCATATATAGATTTATCAATAGCAGTAAATCTACCAGCAAGGCCTTCAGCAGGAGTAGCAAGTAATGTGAAATTTAGTTTTTCTTCTTCTGCAAATTTATCACATTTTTCTCTCATAAATTTAACAATTTCAATTCCTAACTTTTGAGCTTTTTCACTTTCTCCTTGATGTTCACCAACTAATGCTTTTAAGCACTCCGCTAGTCCAATAAACCCAATTGATAGTGTTCCATGTTTAAGAACTTTTCTTAATTTAGAATTATATTCTAACTTATCACTATCTATCCAAACACCTGAACCTAGTAAAAATTTAAAATTTGATTTGGTTTTAGAACATTGATGATCAAATCTTTGAAGTAACTGTCCTTTTATTAATTCAAGAACATCAGATAACTCTGCGTAAAAACCATCCATATCAGCTTTAGTTCTCTCTTCAAGTGCTATTCCATATTTAATTCCTAGTCTTGGTAGATTTAAAGTTGAAAAACTTAAATTACCTCTTCCAGGAGTTATTGAAGGTCCGCATACATTAGCTAAAACTCTTGTTCTACATCCCATATATGCTACTTCACTTCTATAATCTCCGTCTAAAAATGCTTTATTAAAACTAGAGTCTAAAAATGAAAAGTTAGGAAATAATCTTTTAGCAGACACTTTACAAGCAAGTCTAAATAAATCATAATTAGGATCTTCTTTATTGTAACTTATTCCTTCTTTAACTTTAAATATTGAAATTGG
>JAAZDL010000060.1 GCA_012512795.1 Mycoplasmatota bacterium | reverse complement strand
TTTATTAAAATTATTAAGTTTAATAATAAGTCCGTCATAATATTCAGGCAATATTACATTAGATCCATTTCCGAGAATAAACCACTTTGTTTTATATTCTTTTGCAATTTTTATTATTTTTGCTAATTCATCAGTATTATTAGGAAACGTAATAGCATAGCAAACAGAAGAAAGTTTATAAGTATTGTAATTTGTTAAGTCAACATCTTCTTTAGTCTCACAAATTTTCTTTAACTCAGTAATCATTTACTTAAATATCCTACTATTTCATCGCTTCCTGTAATATATTTAGAAATTTTACCATTATTTATTACAATTAATGTTATACCATTAATTTTTAAATCATTAACAGTTTTAGCTTTTGTATTACTTTTATCTGATACGTATTTTGAATTAGGAGAAATAGACATATCAACTTTATATAATCTATAATCTAAATCATTTGAACTTAAATATTCAACATATACATTTTTAGTATTATCACTAAGAGTATCAAATAAAACATAATAATTTTTCTCTGGTCTATTAAAGACACTACCAATTAATATTTCTTCATCACTAATGGTAGTAGCATCACTAGTAGGTTTGGTATAGCCTTCTTCAAAAACTCCTAGCTTTTGTAATCCTAAAACACCTAAATACATAATTCCTACAAAACCTATTACAATTACCAATGTAATAAAAAACTTTTGTAAATCATCCTTTTCATCAATTTCAATAATATTTTTATTTCTTTCTCTTTTTGGTCTCTTATAGTTTAATTTCATTTTATTTTTTGCCATTTTTTTTCCTCCAACATACAGATTATAGCATATTTTCAATACTTCAATCAATTATTTGTTGATTTTTCATTAGTTTTATTATATAATTTACTAAGTATTTATTTGGCAGTGCTATAAAATAATTATAATGTGTTTCTTTGAAATATATGCAAGTAACTTCTGCCAAGGTGAAAGTAAGCAAGAAACTCCCTATAATTATAGTAGTGGCCTTTAGTACAAATATATGTAAAGGAGGAAAATACTATGTCAAGATATATTGGACCTGTTTATAAAAAAGCTAGAAGATATAACTTTTCAATTCTAGAAACTGGAAAAGAACTAAGAAAAAAACCTACTGCTCCTGGTATTCATGGAACAAGTAGAAAAAAACTTAGTGAGTATGGTGTTCAGCTTCAAGAAAAACAAAAAGTTAGATTCTTATATGGTTTATCTGAAAAACAGTTTAAGAAAACTTTTGAAGCAGCTGGTAAAATGCAAGGAATACAAGGTGTTAATTTACTTATACTTTTAGAAAGTAGATTAGATAATTTAGTTTACCGTATGGGATTTGCTAAAACAAGAAGAGCTGCTAGACAAATAGTTAATCATGGTCATATACTAGTAAATGGTAAAAAAGTTGATATTCCATCATTTAGAGTTAAAGTTGGAAGTGAAATAAGCATTGGTGAAAGTTCACTTGATCATCCAGTTATTAACGAATGTTTAAATATGGATATTATGCTACCAGCTTACGTTACAGTAGATAAAGCTAAAAAAGTTGGAACTTATGTTAGATATCCGGAACGTGAAGAACTTAATACTGAAATAAATGAATCATTTATTGTTGAATTTTACAGTAGATAAAAAAAACCTTAATTTAAGGTTTTTTATTTTGTTTATAATTATCTAAAAATATATAAGATTCATCTTCATTATAATATCCAATTAATGTTTTTAAATTAACATTGAAAGTTGATTTAAATATATTATAATCAATTGCTTTGTTTTTCTTTTTTAACTCATTAATTAACTCTTTAATTTCATTTCTTTTAGAATTATTTTTATATTCGCTACTATTAACATAATTACATGCACAATTAAGAAAAGTCAAATTGTTTGATTTTACAAACCTATTTACATCTTCTTCACGTACATAATACAATGGCCTTATCAATTCAAGACCTTCAAAATTATTGCTATGAAGTTTTGGCATCATTGTTTTATACTCAGATGCATAGAACAGATTCAATACAATAGTTTCTACAACATCATTAAAATGATGTCCTAGTGCTATTTTATTACATCCTTTTTTTAAAGCTTCATTGTATAAATAACCTCTTCTCATTCTTGCACATAAATAGCAAGGAGAAGTTTTTTGTTTATCAACTATATTAAATATATCAGTTTCAAAAATATGCAAATCAATTTCAAGTTTTTTAGAATTTTCTTTTATTAGTTTTAAATTAAGAGCATTATATCCTGGGTTCATACATATAAATATCATTTCAAATTTTGTATTTCCGTACTTTTGAAACAACTGCATACATTTAGCTAAAAGAAAAGAATCTTTACCACCAGATATACAAACAGCTATTTTATCACCATCATTAATAAGTTTAAAATCCTTAATAGCTTTTATAAATCTACCATAAATCTCTTTTTTATAAGTTTTGACTATACTTCTTTCAACTACTTCATTCATTTTTTATACCATTTATTTTTTTATATGCAGTTAATGTATTTTGAAGTAACATAACTACAGTCATAGGGCCTACTCCTCCTGGAACAGGAGATAAATAAGAGCATTTTTCTTCAACATTAGGATTTACATCACCATAAAGTTTATTATTTACTTTATTAATACCTACATCTATTATTACAGAGTCTTTCTTTATCATAGTTTTATTTATAAGATGTTTAATGCCAGTAGCAACTATTAAAATATCTGCTTTTTTAGTATATGATTTTAAATCTGAAGTTTTAGAATGACATATAGTTACAGTAGCATCTTTTTTCAAGCATTCTTGTATTAAAGGTTTACCTACTAAATTACTTCTACCAATTATTACTACGTTTTTACCTTCTAAATTTATTTTATAATAGTCAAAAATACTCATTATTCCTTTAGGAGTACATGGAATAAAACCATCTTCTTTATTTATTAACTTTCCTATTGATTCATTTGTTAATCCATCGACATCTTTGTTATTGTTAATTGTGTTAATTATTTTGTTAACATCATATCCTTTTGGAAGTGGTAATTGTACTATTATTCCACTTACTTTGTTATCTTTGTTTAATTCTTCAATTTTTTTTATTACTTCTGCTTCTTTCACAAAAGAAACATAGTCAAAATGTAAGAAACTGATTCCCACATAATTACATGCTTTCTTTTTATTGTTAACATAAACTTTGCTTGATTCATCATCGCCTATTGTTATAACTGCTAAAATAGGTTTTATTTCATAACTATCTATTTCACTTTTTAACTCATCTTTAATTTTAGCTGCAAGTCCATTACCATCAATTGTTATCATTTATTCACCTTCATATAAAGAAACAAAAGTTATAGTTTTAATAATTTTATCATTAATAGGTTTATCATTACTATCAGTTGCTGATGATGCTATATTATCAACTAAATCTAACCCATTTATTACTTTTCCAAATGCCGCATATTTTCCATCTAAAAATTGAGAATCTTTATGGACAATAAAGAATTGACTAGATGCAGAATTCATAGTATCTTCAGTTTCAGGATCAGCTCCTATTCTAGCCATTGATATAACTCCTCTTGTATGTGACAAAGAATTTGTTACTCCATTTATTTCAAATTCTCCCTTAATAGTCTCTTCACTTCCTCCACCACCAGTTGCAGTTGGATCACCACTTTGAATCACAAAATCTTTTATAACTCTATGGAATACAAGGTTATCATAAAAGTTTTCCTTTACTAATTTCTTAAAATTATTTACAGTAATTGGGGCTATATCAGGATATAACTGTATTATAACAATTCCATATTCAAGAACTTCAAGTTTAACTAAATTTGTTTCTTCTTCACTTTCTATATATTTATTATTTTCTATTTCATAATATTTAATTCCATTATTATCACCTTCAATATAATTTAAATCTTTAGTATTACAACCAGTTGCCATAAATAAAAAACAAACACAAACTACAAATTTTAAAAATTTTCTCATTTAACTCATCTCCTTTAACTATAATATTTTATCATACTAAAAATAAAAAGTCATTATACACGACTTTTTATTAAATTAATTATTCTATTTATTTTATTATTTTTATTTTGAGATTTTTTTTGAATATTCTCATATTTTTTTAATAAATAAGATAAATATTTTTCATATGATTCTTTATCTTTATGATTTAACCCTAATAAAACTTCATATTCATTATATATTCTATTGCCAGGGGTAAACATAATTAAATTATAATATTTATTATTTTCGTATACTATTAGTTCTGAATCAACTTTATAATTTAATTTATTCATTTTTTCCCTTAAAATATCATGATTATTATTAGATATAGTAATAATTTTATCAAATCTCATCATAGAATTATTTAAAATATCAAGTATAGTAAATGTTCCCATACCAGCAAGTACTAACGTGTCAACTTCATCTTTTCTTATTTTTTCAAGACCATTACTAACTCTTAAATCAATATATTTATTTAATTTTAACTTATCGATTTTATTTTGGGCTTTAGATATTACCTTTTCGCTTATATCACTACCGATAGAAGAATATCCTTTTTTAGCAAGCATAATACTAAGTTTAGCTTGATCACACCCTACATCAACAACTTTATCTTTTGAATCAATGAATGTATATATTGCTTCTATTCTATTCAATTAAAAAATCCTTTAGCTTTTTAGCTCTAGATGGGTGTCTTAGCTTTCTTAGAGCTTTTGCTTCAATTTGTCTTATTCTTTCACGAGTAACTTTGAACTGCTTTCCTACTTCTTCAAGTGTATGACTCGATCCATCAAATAAACCAAATCTTAATTCTAATACTTCTTTTTCCCTTACAGTAAGTGTATCTAATACTTCTCTTAATTCATCTTTTAATATTTCATAAGTTGCGTACTCTTCTGGAGACATTGTTCTTTCATCAGCAAGAAAATCTCCTAAATGAGAATCATCTTCTTCACCAATAGGCGTTTCTAATGATACAGGATCTTGACTTATTTTTCTAATCTCTGCTATTTTTTCAACAGAAAGACCCATTTTTTTAGAAAGTTCTAAATCAGTTGGTTCTCTATTTAATTCAAGAGTCATTTGTCTTTCAATTCTTGCCATTTTATTAATTGTTTCAACCATATGAACAGGAACTCTAATTGTTCTTGCTTGATCTGCTAAAGCACGAGTTATTGCTTGCCTAATCCACCATGTAGCATAAGTAGAAAATTTATAGCCTTTACCATAATCAAACTTTTCAACAGATTTCATTAATCCTAAATTTCCTTCTTGAATTAAATCTAAAAACAGTAAACCTCTACCAACATATCTCTTAGCTATAGAAACAACTAATCTAAGATTAGATTCAGCTAAAATATTTTTAGCTATTTCATCTCCATCAGCTACTCTTTTTGATAAAGATTGCTCTTCTTCGAGTGTTAAAAGACTAATTTTACCTATTTCTTTTAAATACATTCTCACATTATCATTAACTGACATATCTTTACTTTCATTAGGTACATCATCAATAATAACTTCATCTTTTAAATCAATTGGAGAACCATCTTCATCATCTTCAGGTTTTACTTCAATATGATTTTCAGTTAGTACATTATATAATTCATCAAGTGCATTACTGTCAAGATCTAAATCCATTGTTTTTTTAGCTATTTGTTCATAAGTTAAGAAACTTTGTTTCTTCCCTTCTTCTACTAACTCAGCTATTCTTTCTTCAAACGTTTTAATATTATTTACCATTTTAACACTTCCTTATTTATATTTTCTATTTTTTTAGCAATCTCTATTTTTTTATTTATATCAAGAGTACTATTCATTTCTCTTTTTAAAGATTCAATTCTTCTTTTAATTGAAAACTCTTTAACGGTATTTATATAATCTTCTAACTCATCTAAAGTATATTCTTCATTATGGTGATACTTCATTACCTCTTTAAGGGTTTTATTTAATTCTTCCGCATCACTTATATAATCTATAAAATCACTATAATTAAAATATCCATAGTCATTCCTAAACTCAATAATTTTGTAAGCCAACTGTGACATATTATCATGTATTAAATATCCTAAACTGTTTTCAAAGTATAATATTACATCATCATAGTTTATCATCAAATATAATATTCTTATTTCGCTAATATCGTATTTATTATATCTCTTAACTTCTTCTTGTTTTATAATAGGTTTTTCTATACTTTTAGTTCCCTTAAGTTTATTTTTTATAACTGATTCATCTATATCAAATTCTTTGGCTAGTTCTTTAGTTTTAAGTTCTTTTAATACATCATCATCAATCATATTTAAAGACTCAATAGCTTCATTAATAAATTTACTTATATCAACTGAATCTTTCATATTTTTATCACTTCTTAAATGCTTAAGTTTAAAATCAATAAATGATATTTTATTATTATAAGCTATATCGAATGATTCTTTTCCTTTTTTGTTTATAAAATCATCACTATCTTTAAAATCATCAAATATAATAACACTAGTTTCAATATTATTTTTAACAAGTTCTTCACCAATAGATATTGTACTTAATACTCCAGCATTATCCTGGTCTAAATTAAGAACTACTTTGCATTTCATTTTAATAATTTTTTCCAAATGATCTTTTGTAAATGCAGTTCCCATTAAAGCTATTACATTTTTATATCCAATACTACTTATTCTAATAGTATCCATAAATCCTTCTGTTATTATAATCTCATGTTTTTTCTTTATGAAAGGAAGTGCATTATTGATATTGTAAAGAATCGAACTTTTTATAAATAGTTTAGTTTCTTTCGTATTAGAATATTTAGGTTGAGTTTCATCTTTTAAATCATCACTTAAATATTTTCTTCCACTAAAACCTATTACATTATTTTCTTCATCGAAAATAGGAAAAATTATTCTTGATTGAAAAGTATCATAATATTTACCATTTATCTCTTTTACTATATCTAGTTCAGTTAGTAAATCCATATTATATTTTTTACTAAGTAATATACTTAGATTATTTGAAGTCGACAAACCTAAAGAAAATTCTTTTATCAATTCTTTTGAAATATTTCTGTCAAGAAGATATTTCATTGCATATTTTCCTGAAGTAGAATTAAGATTATTCTTAAAATATCTATTTACTGTATCATTAATTTCATAGTAATTGTCATATTCAATATTTCTTTTTTTAGGAATTTGAACATCTAGTTTAATTCCTGCTCTATCTGAAAGAATTTTTAAAGATTCAATAAAAGAAATGTTGTTATATTTTTGAACAAATGTTATTACATTACCACTTTCTCCACAAGAAAAACATTTATAAATTTGTTTATCACTTTGTATACTAAAAGAAGGAGTATGGTCATCATGAAAAGGACATAAAGCTTTATTTTTATCATTAAGAGTTATATAACTACCTATAACATCTACAATATCATTTTTATTTTTGATCTCATCAATCATTTCTTTACTAATAAATGCCATTTTATCCTCCTAATAATATATATACGAAAAAACAATTTAAAACACTTCTTTTTTTTATAATTACTTCATAAAACGTTCATATTATACCATAAAAGAAGAAAATATCATAGTATTTTCTTCTTTAGAATGTTTTATAATTATTTATTCAATTTATCAAATTTTCTAAACTCACTAGAATCAGAAATCCCAGTATCTTCTAAATCTTCTAATAAACTTTTTTGTTTTCTATTTAAACTAGTTGGAATGATTAATTTAAGAACGCAATAAAAATCTCCTTTTTTCCAAGAATCAGAACTATTTATTCCTTTTCCTTTTATTCTAAGTATATCTCCCGGTTGACTTCCTTCTTTTATTTTTAAATCTATCATACCATCAATCGTTTTAATTGTTTTTTTACAACCTAATGCTAAATCAGTTATAGATACAGGTAGGTCTATATATACATCATTACCATCTCTTCTATATAATTCATGTGGAATTATTCTAACTTCAATATATAAATCTCCATTAGGGCCTCCATTAATACCTGCCTCACCTTTTCCACTTAATCTTAATTGTTCGCCATTGTCAATTCCTGCAGGAATATCAATTGTAATATTTTTTCTTACCTTTATTTTTCCAGTAGAATTACAAGAAGTGCATTTTCTTTTAAATGTTTTTCCTGTACCACCACATTCACTGCAAGTTGTCTTTGTCTGAATAGCACCTAATATTGTGTTAGTTTGTTTAACAACATAACCTCTTCCATTACATTCTGAACATGTTTCCTCACCATGGCCACCTTTTCCATCACAATCATCACATGATTCATAATAATCGAGTTCTATATCTTTTTTAACTCCATAAGCAGCTTCCATAAAATCAAGTTTTATTCCATATAATGTATCACTACCTTTTCTAGCTCTTGTTGAAGATCTTCCGCTTCCACCGAAAGAACTTCCAAATGAACCGAATCCTCCTGAAAACAAATCTTCAAATATATCTCCAAAATCAAAATTACCAAAAGGATTTCCTCCACTATAAGAATGTCCTCCAGCTCCATTATTATCAAAAGCAGCATGACCATATTGATCATATTTTGCTCTATTATCTTTATCTGATAAACATGCATATGCTTCTTGGGCTTCTTTAAATTTATCAGGAGCATCACTACTTTTGTTTACATCAGGATGATATTCTTTTGCTTTTTTTCTAAAAGCACTTTTAATTTCATCATCAGTAGCATTTTTAGATACCCCTAAAACATCATAATAATCTTTCTTAGTCAAAACTACTCCTCCTTCTTACTACCAGATATAGAAATATTGTTAATAAGTAGTGATGGTGCACCACCAATAACACTATTAATTTCTAAATCATCACACACATCTACTACATTGCTAAATATTTCAAATACATTGCTCG
This sequence comes from Mycoplasmatota bacterium, assembly GCA_012512795.1. Classification (GTDB taxonomy): domain Bacteria; phylum Bacillota_I; class Bacilli_A; order RF39; family UBA660; genus CAG-1000. Next base: position 515 of record JAAZDL010000060.1, on the reverse strand, counting down.
TTAAAATTATTAATTTAACTGCTTTTGCCTGCTTTCCGTCTTTTATTTCATAACCTTGAGCTTGTAAAGAAAAGTCACCAGTTATTTCATTTAAACCTGCATGTAATCCTTGAATATCATCTATAAGTAATCCGTTTTTACATTTTTTTACGATATTTTCATATGAAATATTACCTTTTTCTAAAATCATATTTCTAACACCAAAACTATTGCCAGTAGATTCTTTATTATCTTTTATTGCATTTTTATTATCATATAATTGTGTTTTAAAAACCCCATTTTTTACAATCTCTTTATAAAAAGTTTTAGTTCCTTCATCATCAAACAACCTTTTACCTACATAACTATCGTTAGTAGGATCTTCAATTATAGTTATCTTATCAGAAAATATCTTTTTGCCAAGTTTATCTTTTAAACAAGATAAGTTTTTGTTTATGTTCTCCGCATAAAATAAATTTATAAATCTATTTATAAGTGAAAAAACACAATTATTTTTTAGTACTATAGTGTATTTA
>JAAZDL010000059.1 GCA_012512795.1 Mycoplasmatota bacterium | reverse complement strand
TTCATAAATAGATTATATCATATTGTTTAAAATACATGTAAAATTAATTTTGATAGTAATTTTAGTTATAATTTTATGTTATAATCTATTTAGAATGGAGGGCTTATGCTAGTTAGTAACAATTGGAAAGACTATGAATGTATCGACGCTGGTAAAGGTGAAAAACTAGAAAGATGGGGCAATATTATCTTAAGAAGGCCTGATCCTTGGGTACTATGGAAAAGTAGCAATGATAATGTTTGGAATAATTATCATGCTATATATCATAGAAATGATAAAGGTGGAGGATACTGGGAAAATAAAAAAGAATTCTCTGAGTTTTGGACTATTAAATATAAAGAATTAACATTTAAAGTAAGTCCAACAGGTTTTAAACATACTGGACTTTTTCCAGAGCAAGCAGCTAATTGGGATTTTATAATTGACAAAATAAAAAATTCTAATAGAGATATTAAAGTATTAAATCTTTTTGCTTATACTGGCGGAGCAACTATCGCAGCTTCTTATGCAGGTGCAAAGGAAGTTGTTCATGTAGATGCTTCACAAAACATGAACGAATGGGCAAAAGAAAATGCTAAACTATCTAATCTTGATAAAAATACAATTAGATATATATGTGATGATTGTTTAAAGTTTGTAGAAAGAGAAAAAAGAAGAGGAAATAAATATGATGCGATAATAATGGATCCTCCAACTTATGGTAGAGGCCCTTCTAAAGAACTATGGAAATTTGAAGAAGGTCTTAATAATTTAATAGATTCATGTATTGATATTCTAAGCGATAAACCTTTGTTTCTTCTTATTAGTTCTTATACTAAAGGTATAACACCATGTATTTTAGAAAATGTTTTAACTACGAGTATAAAAGATAAATTAACAAATGGTATAGTTAAAACTGAAGAGTTAGGACTGAGTATAACTAGTAGTAAAATGTTTTTGCCTTGTGGTGTATATGGAAGGTGGGAATCAAGTGAATAATATTAATATTATTTATGAAGATAATCATTTATTAGTAGTTGAGAAACCAATAAATATACCTGTACAAGAAGATAGTAGCGAAGACAAAGATTTTTTAAATATATTAAAAAGATATATAAAAGAAAAGTATGATAAAAAAGGAAATGTATATTTAGGATTGGTTCACAGACTTGATAGACCGGTAGGTGGTATTATGGTGTTTGCTAAAACTAGTAAAAGTGCTAGTAGATTGTCTGAACAAATAAGAAGTAGAAAACTAGAAAAAAAATATTATGCTGTTGTATGTGGGAATATAAATAATAGCGGAACTTTAAAAGACAAACTTTTAAAAGATACTAAACTTAATGTTGTGAAAATAGATGAAAAAGGTAAAGAAGCTATATTGCATTATAAAAAAATAAGTGATATTAATAATTTGTCTTTAATAGAAGTTGAACTTGAAACAGGAAGAAGTCACCAAATTAGGGTACAGTTATCAAATTATGGTTTTCCACTTTATGGTGATCAAAAATATAATAAAAAAGCAGTTGTCGGACAACAAATTGCTTTATATGCAAAAGAACTATGCTTTTATCATCCTACTACTAACAAACTGTTAACATTTAGTTTGGATTTACCAAAGAGAACACCATTTAATTTATTTGGAAAAGGAAAAATATGAAAGAAGAATTAATAATAGAAATTGATATTAATGAAAAAAAATATTTAATTAGTAATTATAATGAGAATACAATATCACCAAGCCTAAGAGATTATTTAATAAATGAGTTAGTTGGGGAAAGCTTAAATGCAAAAGTTACTCTTAATATAGATACTAAATTTAAATTATCTAACGATGAGAAAGAACTTTATAGTTCAATGATAAGAAAAGAGTTTAAAGAAAGTATAAATGAATTAGTATATGAATCAGGAACTAGTGATATTCAAAAGATATTAATGTTTCTTTTAGGTTTATTATTTTTATTTAGTTCTTTTTTATTAGAGGCAGTTTTAGGTGAAGTTTTTTCACAAATATTAATGGTATTTGGTTGGGTAGCATTATGGGAAGTAGCATACTCTATCTTTTTTACAGATTCAAGTAGAAAAATAAAAAATAAGAGATATAAACAACTTCAAAATGCTATAATAATCTTTAATGATGAGAATAAATAAGGAGGAAATATGGAATTTAATAATGATATAAATTATCTAGATCAACATTTTCTAGTTGATAATAAAGCAATTAATCTATTTATAGATGCTGCTAATTTAAAAATAACTGATAAAGTTGTAGAAATAGGTCCTGGAAAGTGCGAAATAAGTCAAATAATAGCTAGAAAGGTAGAACATTTAACTTGTATAGAAATTGATAGAAACTTAGAGCATTTTATAAGTGTATTAACGGATAAATATGATAATGTTGAAGTAATATATGGAAATGCATTAAATGTTTTTATACCTAAATGTAATAAAATAATTTCAGCCATACCATATTCAATAACTGAACCATTTATTGAAAAATTAATAAGATGTGAGTTTGATGAGACTATTTTAATAGTTGGAAGAAAGTTTGCTGATAATGTAATAGAAAAGAAACTAAATAAGCTATCGTTACTTACAAATTCTTTTTTCAATGTTGAAAAAATATGTGATTTAACACCAGACTCATTTGATCCACAGCCAAGAGTTATGTCTTCTATTATAAAAGTAAAACATAAAAAATTGGAAGAATTAGTTACTAACCATAAAATGTTTATAATTAGAGAAATGTTTTTTAGGAGAGATAGGAAGTTAAAAAATAACTTAATGGAATCTTTAATTACTTATGAAAAAACTATGGAAAGAAAACTAACTAAAAAAGAAAGTAAAGCTATTATTGAAAAATTTAATTTAAGTAAAGAAACATTAAATAAACAAATGGAAAATTTAACTAATGAAGAGTTTGAATTAATATATAATATTTTGGAGTAAATAAAATGGAAAATAAAAACATACTACTAATTTGTTCACAATCAAATTATGATAAAGTAAAAGATATAAAAGAAAAACTTGAAAGCAAAGGTTATTCTGTAATAACTCCTAATGGATATGGTGAGGAAAGTTTCTCTAACAAAGATAAAAAAATGGATGATAAAGAATATGAGGAATTCTTTAGAAGAATGTTTTATGAAAGTAAAGAAAAAATATCTAAAGTAAATGCTGTTCTTGTTCTTAATTACAATAAAATAAAAAATGAGAAAATTTATAAAAACTATATTGGGGCATCTACATTTTTAGAAATGTATGAAGCTTATATGCAAAATAAAAAAATATTTATCATGAAAGAGTTAGTAGAATCTATACTTTATGATGAAATAAAAGGTTTTTCACCTATTATAATTAATGACGATTTAAATAATATAGTTTTATAGTATAAAGGAGAGTTTATGTTAAAAAAAATAAAAAAGAATTTGTTATATAGTTTAATAATTGTTATATCGTTTGTTTATATATTATTCGGAATATATTTAATTATAGATGGTGTTTTTTTTAATAACGATATTTCAGGAGCTATTGAAGTAGGGTTAGGTATTATGATTTTTATATCTTACTTATTATCAACTGCATTTACTTATTTTGGTATGAAAAAGAAAAATGATAACTTTGTTTTAGTTGGTGTTATCTTATATTCAACTTTTGCTATTTTATTACTTTCTATGTTATTTTCAATAGAATTATTAAATATAGCACTAATTGTATTTAGCTTTATATTATTAATATTAAGTTCTATTAATTATGGATTATTAACAAAGAAATAATGATGGTATCTTTGCCATCTTTTTTTATAAAAAAAGTGAGATAACTCACTTATAATTTTTTTACTATTTCTTTAAATTCATCGCCTCTATCTTCAAAGCATTTATATTGATCCCAAGAAGCACTTGCTGGACTTAATAAAATAACATCTCCTGACTCACTTTCTTTATTAGAAACATTAACAGCGTCTTTTAAAGTGTCAACCACAATAGTTTTGATATTTAAGTCTTTCATTTCGGCTTCTATTCTGTTTTTGCATTCTCCAAAACAAACAACTAATTTAGTATAGCCTAAATAGTCTTTTAAATCCAAGAAACTTTGACCTCTTTCAAGTCCCCCTAGTATTAAGATGGTAGGTTTTTTAAATGCACTAACTGCTGTTTGTGTAGCTTTAATATTTGTTGCTTTAGAATCATTATAGAAATCTTTACCGTTTAGTGTTCTTACATATTCTATTCTATGTTCAACTCCACTAAAATCATTAACCACACTTCTTATAACATCATTTGGTATTCCAAGTTCTTTAGATATCATAATAGCGCACATTATATTTTCAAAGTTGTGTACACCTTGTAATTTAACTAAAGAAGTATCTATTATTTCTTCATTATAATAATAAATTTTATTATTTTTTAAATAGCAGCCATCTATCTTCTTTTTACTAGAAAAATATTTCTTAGTACTTTTAATATCTTTTGTTATTCTATAAGCATCTTCGTTATCTCTATTTATAATAGCTATGTTATCTTTAGTATGATTTTGAAACATTCTTACTTTATTTTCGTTATAATATTCTCTAGTACCAAACATATCTAAATGTGCTTCAAATATATTAGTTAAAACTGCTATATCAGGATTAAAATCATAAAAGTCATGTAATTGAGGAACACCTATTTCCATAACCAAATAATCATTTTCTTTTATATTTTCAATAACTTCACATAAAGGAAAACCTATATTTCCAGCTAAATGGGTCCTACCATGAAAAAATTCGTTTACTATTTCATATGTTAAAGTAGTAGTAGTAGTTTTACCATTGGTTCCAGTAATTGCTACTAGTTTAACTCCTTTAGGTAATAAATGATAAGCCATTTCGATCTCATTAATTATTTTAATATTATTTACTTCACAAAATTTTAAATATTTATGATCAAATGGAACACCAGGATTTTTAATTAAATAATCAAATGAGCTATCCAATATATCATCAGGATGAGAGCCTAAGACTGTTTTAACACCTAAGTCTTGTAACTCTTTTATATGATTTTCATCTTGTTTATCATTTTTATCATTAATAACAATTTCATTATTCATTTTAGCTAAAACTCTAGCGGCATGATAACCACTTCTAGCCATTCCTAATATAAAAATTTTCTTGTTTTCAAACATGATAACCTCCGTCTATAATTATACTATAAATAACAATGAAAATATAAATTTAAGTAAAGTATTGACACTAATTATTTAACTAGATTAAGTTTATAAGAATTTTTATCATCTTTGTTATGTATTATTTCTTCTAAATAATAAAATGCTGATTCATCTAAATCTTCTTCAGTACTTAAGTCTATAATATTTAGAGTATTATTAAATCTTTTGGCAGCAATGTATGCTTTTTTAAAAAAATTTATTTTATATTCATATGCATTTATCAAATCTTTTTTTGCAACATCTTTTAAAAATATATTATCATCAACCCAAATATTATTATATTCATCTTCAAATCTTTGTATTGTCTTGGTAATAGGAATACAAAGAGCCACTAAATGTATAAGTGGTATATCCTTATCTGTTCTTACTTCATCATACAAATCAGTTATCTCAACGCTATGATCTGCTTTTTTAGTGGAGCATAAAGGAACAATAACATCAAAATCTTTTTTTAAAACTAATGAAGGAGAATATGATATATATAAATCGAATGATGAATCAAAACCTTCTATATATGGCATACTTCTATCACATAAGTAATTCCTTTTTTTATTTTGTGATATAGTATAATCAATACATCCAACATTTCTATCTACCGAGATTTTACCATCATAAAAAATACTTTTAACTCTATTAAAACCAGAAAAAGTCCCTTTAAATCCGCCAGTAGCATGATAATAATAATCAAAATATTTCATAGAAAAAACCTCTTTCAAGTGCAAAATATTATAACTGAATATCAAAATATAGTCAAATAAGTATAACAAATATTGTTATTTTTAATATAAAATAGTATACTAAATATATGTTTTAAAAGCTCAAGGAGATGATTATGAGAGAACTTATAGATAAATTACTTGATCATACAACGGATGTAAATGAGAATATTTCTGACTATTTAGTAAACAAAATAATAGATAACAAAATAACTAGTCTTGATGAACTTTATAATTGTGAAAATATAATTGATTGCGAAGAAAAACTTAAAAAAGCATATCAAAAAGTAAAGAAAAACACTTATAAAAAAGATATGTTAGATTATAAAACGACTTTAGAAATCGAAAGATTAGAAGATAAATATAAAGAACTAAATAATAAAGAAGAGAGAATAAAATATATAATTAAAATGTTTAGTATATTGAAATATGAACCGATTTTTTATGCTCAAACATATACAATGATAATAAATAATGAATTATAAAACTAATTATATTAAATAATTAGTTTTCTTTTTGCTCAAAATCCATAAGTATTTCATGTATGATTTCTTCTTGATTTCCTAAATATATATCTTCAATTCTATCAACTCTACATTTTTCACATTTAATTATAGAATTCATCTTTTCAATAGATTCATTAATATCTTCATTTACAATAACATAATTGTATTTAGAAACTTCATTTATTTCTTGATAAGCTTTTTTAAATCTTTCTACTATTTGTTCTTTTGTTTCAGTTTTTCTGCTTATGAGTCTGCTTTTTAATATTTGCATTGATGGTGGCATTATAAATATAAATACAGCGTCTTTTTTGTTTTCTTTAACTTTTCTTGCTCCTTCAATATCTATTTCAAGTATAACATTAATACCTTGACTTAAGTTTTTGTCAATATTATCAAGTGGAGTACCATAATAATTATTTGAGTGAACTATAGCATATTCAATATATTTTCCATTAGTTATATTTTCAATAAATTCATCTTTTGATATAAAGTTATAATCAACATTATTCTTTTCGCCTTCTCTAGGTTTTCTAGTAGTATCAGAAATAGATATAATAGTATCTTTTCTACTACTAACAATTAGTTGATTTAATGTACTTTTACCACATCCTGAAGGCCCTGAGACAACAATTAATATTCCTTGTTCATTTTCTTTAATCATAGCTTACCTCATATAATAATATATTAACACTTAAGAATTTTTAATTCAATAAAAAGCACCATAAATAGACATGTATAGTAATATAAAAAGTATTTTAAAAAATAAATATTATGATATACTTATAATAAGACTGATATAATCAGTAAAAAGGGAAGTGAATTAATGAAAAAAATAAAAATGATAACTTTAGTTTTCTTTTTTATCTTTATGCTAAGTGGATGTGTTGAGTCTACTACTAAGATGACAATAGATAAAAATAAAAAAGTTACTGTTGAAGCAACATATTTAATAGAAAATAACTATTATGATGAAAGTTATTTTGATTTAAGCAAATATGAAAAAAATGGAAAAACAGTCGAAAAAGTAAATGCAGAAGAATATAGTGGATTCAAAGTTACAAAAAAATATAATAGTATTGATGATATTTCTGATTCTGTAGGAAAAGAAGTATATCTTAGTGATTTTTTAGGTGAAGAATTCGATGATAGTATTTTATTTAAAGTAGAAAAAGGTTTCTTTAAAAATATTTATACAGCTAAATTTAAATATGATACTACTAATGCAGACGAAGGGTTGGAAAATATTGAAAGCAATGATTATGATAATAGTGTTAATAATAATGATATTGTTTTAAATGATGAAGACCAAACTGATGTTGATAATTCTTATTTAGATAATCCTGATGTTGATTTATCTCAACTTCAAGAAAGTTTATTAAAAATGAAATTTGAATATATACTTAATCTTC
>JAAZDL010000058.1 GCA_012512795.1 Mycoplasmatota bacterium | reverse complement strand
TGGTGTTGATATAGAACTTATTCAAATAAGTGTTCAAGATAAAGAATTTATAATAACAGAACAATTAAAAAAACAACTTGAAACAATAAAAGAAAGATATGATTATATAATTATAGATTGTCCTCCTAACTTAGGTATTTTAACAACAAATGCTCTAGCTGCATCTGATTCAGTATTAATACCTATTCAATGTGAATATTATTCACTAGAAGGAGTTAATCAATTGCTTCATACTATACTTAGAATACAACAAAAAGTTAATTCTAATTTAGATATAGAAGGAGTTCTTTTAACTATGCTAGATGGTAGAACTTTATTAGGTCTTGAAGTAGTTGAAGATGTAAGAAAGTTTTTTAATGAGAAAGTGTTTAGTACTATTATACCTAGACTTGTAAAATTAGTGGAAGCACCATCTCACGGAAAGCCTATAATAGAATATGATCCTAAGAGTAAAGGGGCTATGGCATACTTGAACTTAGCTAAAGAGGTGATAGATAGAAATGGAAACAAATAAAAGAAAAGCTTTAGGAAGAGGGCTTGAACAACTTTTTAGTAATGAATCTTTATATGTAAGTTCAGTTGAAGAAATGATTACTGAAAATGATAAAGAAAATGTTGTTGAATTAAAAGTTAGCGAATTAAGAAGTAATCCTTATCAACCAAGGATGACTTTTGATCAAGAGAAATTAGTAGAACTTGCTAATTCTATTAAAGAGCATGGTGTTATAGAACCAATTATTGTTACTAAGAGTATAAAAGGATATGAAATAGTTGCTGGTGAAAGACGTAAAAAAGCTTGTGAATTAATAGGAAAAGAAACTATTCCTGCGATAATTAAAGAATTTACTGACGAACAAATGATGCAAGTAGCTCTTCTTGAAAACATTCAAAGAGAAGATTTAACTGCAATAGAAGAGGCTGAGGCATACAGTAATTTAATTAAAACACTAAATATAACGCAAGAAGAACTTGCTAAAAAAATTGGAAAAAGTAGAGTATATGTAACAAATATTTTAGGTATATTAAAATTACCTGAGAATGTTAAAAATGATATTCTTCATGGATATATAACATTAGGACATGCTAAGATATTAAGTAAATTAGAAGATAATGATAAAATAGTATATTTAGCAGAAAAAGTAAAAAAAGAAAACTTATCAGTTAGAAATTTAGAAAATTTAACAACGTCTTCTGAATTTAAAAGAAAAAATACTGTAGTTAGAATTAAAACTCAAAATCCATATAATTATGTAGAAGATTTTATGACTGAGAAAATTGGAAATAAAGTTAAAATAAAAGGAAATAAAATAGTTATTCCTTTTGATAGTCAAAAAGATTTAGAAAGAGTACTTGAAATATTAAATATTGAAGTGAAAGTTGATTAATATGAATAAAGAATATAAACTAGGAAGCAAAGTTGTTATGAGAAAAGGACATCCTTGTGGAGCTAATCTTTGGGAAATAACTAGAGTTGGTGTTGATATTAAAATAAAATGTATTAAATGCCAAAGAACGATTATGATGGATAGAGTTGAATTTGATAAGAAAATTAAGAAAGTGGAGGAGCTTTAGTGATTAAGAAAAAAATAAAATTAAGTCCTATAATGACATTTATTATACTTATATTTGCTACTATAATTATCAGTGGTTTTCTTAATTTTATAAATGTTCAAGCGGAGTATGTAACTGTTAATAAAGTAACAAATGAACTTGTTAATAATGTAGTAGAAGTTAAAAGTTTATTTAGTACAAGCGGAATTAAACATATTGTTACAACTGCTGTTAGTGGATTTGTTAACTTTGCGCCTTTATCAACTTTAATAATAATATTAATTGGTATTGGAGTTTTAGAATATTCTGGTTTTATGAAAGCTTTCTTTACTTTGATTACTCGAAATAGTAAAAAATATACAATAACATTTATCCTTGTGTTTATAAGTTTAATGTTTTCTTTGCTTGGAGATATAGGTTTTGTTGTAATGCTTCCTATAGGAGCCTTACTATTTAAATATGGTAGAAGAAATCCGTTAGGTGGTATTATAGCTTCTTTTGCATCTTTGTCTTTTGGAGCAGGTATAAATATACTATTATCAGCTAATGATAGTTCTCTTCTTACTTTGACTTTAAATGCTGCAAGGGTGATAGATCCTAAATACAAAATAGGTGTATATTTTTCATTATTTATTATGATTGTTTTACTTATAATTACATCGATAATTTTTACAAACATTACTGAGAAAAAAATAATGCCTAAATTAAATAGATATGAATCAAATGAAGAAGAGTTTAAAATAACTAACAAAGAACTCAGAGGCCTAATAATAGGACTAGCTTTAGGTTTTATATATTTACTTATAGTAATATATATGATTATTCCTAATTTACCATTATCAGGTGCATTGCTTGATCATAATGGTACAAAATATATTGATATGCTTTTTGGAAGTAATTCTCTTTTTAATAAAGGTTTTATATTTATAGTTACTTTGTTATTTTCTATAATTGGTTTTGGATATGGATTTATGACTAAAACTATAAGAAATAATAAAAATATAGCTGATAGTTTAGGATATTCATTAGATGGTATAGGTAGTATTATAGTG
>JAAZDL010000057.1 GCA_012512795.1 Mycoplasmatota bacterium | reverse complement strand
TTTTGTTTTTGTTTGTTAAAATATGAATTATTAAAGGAGAATTATTATGACATATGAAGAAAATATAATATTTGAGCAATATTTTCAATACAAAAATTTAACTTCTGAAGAAGGAGACTATTATTTAGATATTCTTCGTCACATAAAAGATATATGTGATAGCGATATAAGAGTTTCTTCTGAAGGAAGTTCAGTATTCGATATAGTATTTATGAGTATAATTAAGGAATCTAATGGAAAAGTGACTTTTAATGGTGCTGTTTCTAATGGAGAAGAAAATAAATGCGTAGATGGATTAATTGAGAAAATTAAGAATAAAACTTATGTAATGACAGAAGTATATAGATTACACCCTAGTTTAGAAGATGAAGAAAAAATCTATTCAACTGTTGATTATTTTTCTTTTACTTCTAATAAAGTTAATAGAAGAAGTGAATATGTTGGGGGAAATAAAAGCTCTATAACTTTAAAAATATTTGATCATGATAGTTTAGAAGAATATAAACTTTTGAAAGCTAGAGGCTATGAAAAGCATGTTTTATAATGCTTAATATTAATGTGAGGAATAAATGGATAAAAGTTATAGAGAAACATATGCAGAGATAAATTTAAGTAACATTAAATATAATGTTAATAGTATAATTAAAAAATATAATGATTATGAATATTATTTTGGAGTTGTTAAAGCTGATTGTTATGGGCACTTTGGATTAGATACAGTTAAAACTATTATAGATGCTGGTGTTAATTATTTAGCAGTAGCACTCTTAGAAGAGGCATTAGAGATAAGAAAGAGTTTTAAAGATATTCCTATTTTATGTCTTGGTCATATAGATTCTACTTATGCATCTATATGCAAAGAAAATAATATTACTATGACAGTCTCTTCTTCACTTTATGCTAAAGAGATATGTAATATAAAAGGACTTAAAGTTCATATTAAAGTAGATACAGGTATGCATAGATTAGGAGTATCTACTTCCTTAGAATTTTCTTTAATATGTGATATATTAAAAAGTAATGTTAATATTGAAGGAGTATACTCTCATATATATAATAGTAAAAGTATTAAAGATACTAACAATCAATTTAAGAAGTTTGAAAGTATTATAAATTGTAATTATTTAAATAATATTAAAATAGTTCATATAAATTCAAGTACTTCTTTAGTTAAATATAAAAAGTTATCTATTACTAATGGATGCAGACTTGGAATAATAATGTATGGATTTACTGAAGATAAATCTTTGAAGTTAAAGTCTACATTTAGTTTAAAAAGTAAAATAGTTCAAATAAATATATTGGATAAAGGTGATACTTTAGGATATGATGGATTATATAAAGTAACTAGTAAAACTATAGTGGGGGTAGTTAGTATTGGATATGCTGATGGAATTATTAGAAAGAATACTGGAAGAAGTGTCTATATCAATAATAAAGAATATGAAATTATAGGTAATATATGTATGGATATGTTATTTATTAAGCTTGGTTCTAATGTTAATATAAATGATGAAGTTATTATTTTAAAAGATGTAAATCATATAAAAAAGGTGAGTAGATATTTAAATACTATTCCTTATGAAGTTTTATGTTCAGTAAGTAAAAGAGTAAAAAGAATTTACATTTATTAGCTTTTATATTATTGTAAATCCTTTTTTTATTTGCTATAATTACATATCGAAGTGGATGGTGAATAATGAAAAAAATTGCATTGTTTTTATTAGTAATTGGAAGTATGTTTTTATTAACTGGATGTGGTGAAAAAAATATTGAAGGTTCTCTTGAAGATTTAATGGATAAAGTATATCTTAATATTAAAGAAGAAGATAAACCTATGATGCTTTCAAACATTGAAGTTAATAATGATAATAAAGAAGGTTTCTTAGGAAGTCCTGATATAGAGTTTGAAGAAGCTTTAGCAAGTGAATCAATGGTTGGTTCTATAGCTCACTCAGTTGTTCTTATAAGAGCTAAAAAAGGTCAAGATGTTGAGAAATTAAAAACTGAAATTAAACAAAACGCAGATCCTAGAAAATGGATATGTGTAGGTGTAGAAGATGTTGTTGTTGAATCTAAAGGAGACTTAGTAATATTAATTATGAGTGATAATTTAGGTGAGACTATACTAGAGAATTTTAATAATTTAAAATAAGTCTTTGAAACTCAAAGGCTTTTTTAGGAGGATAATATGCTATTTTCAAGCATTTCATTTTTATATTATTTTTTACCATTAGTATTAATATCTTTTTTTGTTGCACCTAAAAAATATAAAAATATTATACTTCTTATATTTAGTTTATTTTTTTATTTTTATGGTGAAGGCAAGTTAACTATAGTTTTAATTTTATCTTGTACTATTAATTATTTTATAGCGATATTAATTGATAGAAATAACAAAGAATCTAAAAGGAAATTTTGGTTAGTTATTGGGTTAATAGTTAATTTAAGTTTATTAATTTATTTTAAATATTTTAATTTCTTTTTAGAAAATATAAATCATTTATTAAATGTTAATATTGCTTATTTGAATGTAGTTATGCCTCTTGGTATTAGTTTTTTTACATTTCAAGCATTAAGTTATTTAGTAGATGTATATAGAAAAGAAGTTAAAGCTGACTTAAATATTATTAATTTAACTACGTATATAACTTTATTTCCTCAATTAGTTGCTGGCCCAATAGTAAGATATCAAACTATAAAAAAAGAGTTAATAAATAAAGATATATCTTATGAGAATATATCTTATGGTATTAATAGATTTATAATTGGTTTATCTAAAAAAGTATTACTTGCAAATAACTTAGGTCTTTTAGTTAGTTTATTAAAAGAAACTCCGGATAGTACTTTAAGTATGTGGCTAATTTCAATAAGTTTTACTTTACAAATATATTTTGATTTCTCAGGATATAGTGATATGGCAATTGGTTTAGGTAGAATATTTGGATTTAAGTTCTTAGAAAACTTTAATTATCCATATATATCTAAAAGCATAACTGATTTTTGGAAAAGATGGCATATATCTCTTTCTAGTTTTTTAAAAGATTATGTCTATATACCTTTAGGTGGAAATAGATGTAGTAAATCAAGGTGGATTTTTAATATAGTAACAGTATGGTTTTTAACTGGATTTTGGCATGGAGCACAGTGGAATTTTATATTATGGGGTTTATATTTTGCTATAATACTTTTAGTAGAAAAATTCTTTATTAAAGATTTTATTGAGAATAAAAAAATAATTAATCATATTTATGTAATGTTTTTAGTTATAATTAGTTTTACTATATTTAACGGAGAATCTTTAATTGAAGTTTTTAATAATTTAAAACTTATGTTTAGTTTTAATGGAAATTTATATACTTTAGAAAGTATTTATTATTTGAAAAGTTTTTCAATAATTCTTATTATTAGTGTTATATCTTCAACACCAATTATAAAAAATATTATTAATAAAATTAATGATAAGTATAACAAAAGTATAATAATAAATATTATTTTTATAGTTGGTATTATGATTTTATTTATAATAACTACTGCTTATTTAATTGATTCTACATTTAATCCATTTTTATACTTTAGGTTTTAGGAGGTTATATGAAAGATAAAGTATTAACAATATTATTTACTATATACATTACTATATTTATGGTAATTAACATTATTGTTCATGATAAAGATATATCGTATACGGAAAGAAGAAGACTAACAACTTTTCCTAAAGTAAATATAAACTCTATTTTAGATGCATCTTTTTTTAATAAAATAGACAAGTATGTTTCTGATCAATTTATTTTAAGAGATGAGTATAGAAGTTTAAAATCATTTGTTGCTTTTAATATTTTTAAAAATACTGATAATAATAAAGTATTTATTTTAGATAATAATGCTTATAAAATAGAGTATCCTTTAAAGGAGAGTAATATAGATAAAAACATAAATAAAATAAATAGTATTATAAATTCTTTTAATAAAGAAATGAATGTGTATTATTCTATTATTCCTGATAAAAGTTATTTTTTAAATAGTGATAAATATTTGAAACTTGATTATGATTATTTAATAAAGTTATATAATGATAGTATTAATGGAAAGTATATTGATATAACAGCTAAACTTACTATAGAAGATTATTATAAAACTGATCCTCATTGGAGAGAAGAAAATATTGATAAAATAGCAAATATATTAGTTTCTAATATGAATAACAAATATATTAAACAAGAGTATAAAGAAACTTTTATTGGTAAATTCTTAGGTTCTTACTATAATGAAATACTTATAAATTTAGAAGAAGATGACTTAGTTTATTTATCTAATGAAATTTTAGATAATGTGAAAATAAGTTATTTAGAAAATGAAAAGCTTAGCACTGTTTATAATATTAATAATTATAATAGTATAGATCCTTATAGTATATATTTAGATGGAGCAACATCTTTTGTTGAAATAGAAAATAATAAAAGTATTAGCAATAAGGAATTAATAATATTTAGAGATTCTTATGGAAGTTCTATAGTTCCTCTTATGATTCCTTATTATAAAAAACTAACAATTGTAGATATTCGTTATATGAAAAGTGATCTTATTTCATCTAAAATAAATTATGAAGATCAAGATGTATTATTTTTATATAGTACATTAATATTAAATGGTAATAGTTTTAAATAAATATTATTCAATATTTATTTTTTTTATGTTATACTTATGATAGAAAAGTGTAGGTTATTATAAGTCTTATCATTTATAATGATTTTACAAAAGAAAAGGAGATGGACTTATGTCTAAAAAAATGATAATTCCTATTATAATAGGAGTTGTAGTATTACTTGGTATATCAATAGCTGGAAGTTATAATTCTCTTGTTAGTCTTGAACAAAAAGTGGAAAAAGAAGGATCTAATATTGAAATAGCATTACAAAGAAGAGCTGATTTGATTCCGAATTTAGTAGCAACTGTACAAGGTTATGCTAAACATGAAAAAAGAGTAATAGATGCTATTACAACAGCAAGAACTGAATTGTTAAATGCTAGTGGAGTAGATGCAAAGTCAAAAGCAAACGAAAAGCTTACAACAGCTTTAAATAGTTTGTTTGTGATTGTTGAGAATTATCCTGATTTAAAAGCATCAACAAACTTTATTCAACTTCAAGATGAACTTGCGGGTACAGAAAATAGATTAGCTACTGTTCGCCGTGATTATAATGATGCAGTTAATCTATATAATACAAAAGTTAAATCATTTCCAACTAATCTAATGGCTAGTATGTTTGGATTTGAGAAAAAAGAATTATTTGAAGCTGCTGAAAGTTCTTATACTAAGCCAGTTGTGGAATTTGAGTAAGATATGAAAAGAAGTATATTCATATTTCTTTTCATTTTATTATTCTTTCCAATTATAATTAATGCTGATGTAGTTCCAACTGAAGAATTTTATATTAATGATTATGCTAATATATTAAGCGAAGAAACTAAAAATTATATATTTGAAAAAAGTGCATTTTTAGATAGTGCTACACAAGCACAGATAGTTGTTGTAACTGTTCGTACTTTAAATGGGAAAGACTTAGAGACATTTTCTACTGATTTATTTAGAAGTTTTGGTATTGGAGACAGAGAAAAAAATAACGGATTATTACTATTATTAGCATTAAGAGAAAGAAAATTTAGAGTAGAAGTAGGTTATGGTCTTGAAGAAATACTTCCAGATGGTAAAACAGGTAGATTTCAAGATGAATACATTATTCCATATTTAAAAGAAAATGATTTTGATTTAGGTGTTAAAAATGGTTATGATGCATTTTTAAATGAACTATGTAATTACTATAAAGTGGATTGTCAGGCAACTTTACCTATTGAGCAAGAAGTAAATGATGGTGCAGAAGTAGTATCAATGTTGTTAATGCTTATAGTGATTATTATTATGTTTAGACTTACAAGAGGTTTATATAAGGGGACAATACGATTTGATAGTTATGGAAGTGGATCTTCAGGAGGGGGTTATTCTGGAGGAAGCTCATCTGGTGGTGGTTATTCCGGTGGCGGAGGCTCATCTGGTGGTGGAGGAAGCTCAAGAGGCTTTTAAAATAAAAAGGAGTATATAATATGTTTTGTAGTAAGTGTGGTACGAAAATAGAATCAAATGAACAATATTGTCCTAAATGTGGATTTTTAGTAAACAATCAAAATAATATACAAAGCAATAATCAAAGTATAAATAACAATAAAAAACAACATTTATTAATTGGAATAATATGTGTAGTTATAGTTGTATTGCTTTCTTCGATTATTATTTTAATGTTTAAAGATAACATTTATTTTAATTTAAATTCTTATTTTAATAATGATCAAGATTATATTTCTGATAGTTCTGAAAATAATAATCCTTATCATACTGCTATCGTTTATGATAGAGTTTATAGAGGATTAGATTATTCTAATATTGAAAAAGCAAATAAAATAATCATTGATGACTCTGTAACTCAAAAGAAATCTTGCCCAAAAGAAATTATTGAAATAGAAAAAAGAATAATTAGTAAATATGGAATAACAGCAGCGAATCTATGTGAATTAGATAAAGAT
>JAAZDL010000056.1 GCA_012512795.1 Mycoplasmatota bacterium | reverse complement strand
CCTCTTTGTTTTAATACTTGTTTCAATGTTTTACCATCAACATACTCCATAACAATATAATATTGTCCATCATCATCTCCTACATCATACATCTCTACTATGTTAGGATGAGACAAACTTGAAGCAGATAAAGCCTCCCTTTGAAAACGTCTAACAAATTTTTCATCATTTGCTAGGTCTCCTCTTAAAACTTTTACAGCTACTGACCTATCTAGTATTGTATCATGCGCCAAATAAACATTAGCCATTCCACCTTCGCCTAATGTTTTAATTATTTGATAACGATCATTAATTTTAGAACCTTTAACTATCACAATTATTCACCACTCTTATTCAAATAAGCTACTGTTATATTATCAGTGCCACCTCGAGCATTACTTTTCATTATTAATTTATTCACTTTTTCCTCTATATCTAAATCAACATCATTCAATACTTTTTCTATTTGTTCAACAGAAAGTAAATTAGTCAAACCATCACTACATAAAAATATCCCATCAACCTCACGTTCTACATCAAAAATATCCATATCAATAATTTCAGCAGCACCTAAAGCTTTCATTAAAACATTTTTTTGAGGATGAGTTTTAGCAGCATTTTCTGTTAATTCTCCACTTTCTAGTAATATACTTACTAAAGTATGATCTTTTGTTACTTTATATAGTTTTCCTTTTTTGTATACAAAACCACTTGAGTCACCTACATTCCCAAATAATAGAAAATTTTTGGTAAGTATAGAGCAAACACAAGTTGTACCTAAACCGTTAGCATCAATATGCTCCTCAGCATATTTAAGTATATTTATATTGATTTCATCTATAATTTCTTTTAACCATATAACAGCTTCTTCTTTCGTCCCAATACTAGATAATTCCATGAATCTTTTTCCAAGCTCGTTTACTACTAAAGAACTAGCTATTTCTCCAGCTTTATGGCCACCCATTCCATCAGCCACTACAAGTAAATATTCTCCATTTAGATTTTTAACTATTGTGACGGAATCCTCATTATGGCTTCTAACTTTTCCAGGATCTGTTTGATAATATGTTAACATATTCCACCCGCTTTCACATTAAAATTTGTTTTCATTAGCACGCAATTGTCCACAAGCAGCAGATAAATTACTACCCATTTCTTTTCTTATTGTCACATTTATATTATTCATTTTAAGTATATCATAAAACTTTTTGATTTTAAAGTCATTACTTCTCTTCATTGTAAAATTAGATGTCTCATTATATGGGATTAAATTAACATAAACAAGTTTTCCTTTAAGTAATTTTGCTAATTCTTTTGCACATTTTTCATCATCATTAATATCTAAAAGCATTATATATTCTATAGTAACTCTTCTATTTGTTTTCAATATATAATAATCTATTGCTTTAAATAATTCTTTAATATTATAGACTTTGTTAATTTTCATAATAGAACTTCTTAATTCGTCATTCGGAGAATGTAAACTAATTGCCAAGTTTACACCTGTACATAGATCAGCAAACTCATATATTTTAGGGACTATACCACAAGTAGAAATTGTTAAATGTCTTTGCCCAATATTAATCATTTTGTTATCAATAACAACACTTATAAATCTTTTGATATTTTCAAAATTATCAAAAGGCTCACCTATTC
Organism: Mycoplasmatota bacterium; assembly: GCA_012512795.1. Classification (GTDB taxonomy): domain Bacteria; phylum Bacillota_I; class Bacilli_A; order RF39; family UBA660; genus CAG-1000. The sequence continues at coordinate 3,237 of JAAZDL010000056.1, read as the reverse complement.
CCATAACTACAACATAGTCTATTTTAATATTTTCATATTTAGATATACTAAGTATTTGACCACTTAGTTCATATAATTCTAAATTTCTTACTCTTTTTAGTCTTCCACTTTCACAGAAAGAACATCCCATATTACATCCTATTTGACTTGATATGCATAAAGAGTTTCCATAATCATGAAACATAAGAACACATTCTATTTTATTACCATCATCAAGTTCAAGCAAATATTTATTAGCTAGTTTACTTTCCTCTTTTTTTATTATTTTAGGAAGTTTGAAAAATAAATTATCATCACAAAAAGATATAAGTTTTTTACTAATGTTGCTCATATTATTAAAATCATTTATATTTTTTTGATATACCCACTCAATTATTTGAGTAGCATTATATTTTTTAAAATTGTTTTTTATTAAGTATTCTTCTAATTCTGTTTTAGTAAAATTAAATATATTCATTTTTCTCTCCATTTAAAATATTATAACACAAGTATATTTAATAAAAAAAGAATAACTTAAAGTTATTCCATTATTACTTTTATTCTTCTAACACCCGCTGAAGAAGATTCTTCTTTTACAATTTTAGCATGTGTTAGTTGATTAGTATTTTCAATATGTGGTCCTCCGCATATTTCTTTTGAAACATTTTCAATTGAATAAACATAAACTCTATCTCCATATTTGTCACTAAATGTTCCTTCTGCACCACTTTCTATTGCCTCTTGCAAATCCATTTCAGTTTTAATAACAGGAATAGCTGCATCTATATTTTTATTAATGATACTTTCTACTTTAAGTTTTTCTTCATCAGTCATTTTATGATCAAGAGGAAAATCAAATCTTAATCTTTCAGAAGTAATATTGCATCCTTTTTGATAGATTTCTTTTCCATACACTTCTTGAAGAGCTGCTAAAGTGAGGTGAGCTAAAGTATGGTATTTAACACTTCCTTCTCCAGTATCAGCTAAACCACCCTTAAACTCTCCTGATGATGCTGTTCTTGATAATTCTTGGTGTTCTTTAAACTTTTTATTAAAGCCTTCAACATCTACTTTTAAGTTATTTTCATTAGCCATTTCTATAGTAAATTCAAGAGGAAAACCAAATGTATCAAACAATTTAAAAGCATTTGTTCCATCAATAGTATCTCCTTCTAAATTTTTAATAACTTTATTAAATGTTTTATATCCACTTTTTAAAGTTTTATTAAACTTAATTTCTTCTTCAATTAAAGAACTTACAATATAATTTTTGTTTCTTTCTAATTCTTTATAATCTTCTTTATAATAATCAATTACAATTAATGCTAAATTCTCAAGTATACTACTTTCAACTTCCAAATTCTTAATAAATCTAATCATTCTTCTAATAAGTCTTCTTAAAATATAACCAGCACCTACATTAGAAGGACTAAGACTTGAATCATCACCTAAAATAAATACACTAGTTCTAATATGATCAAGAATAACTCTAAAAGCTTTAGTATTTTCTTCATATTTTTTATTAGTTAATTCTTCTAACTTTTTTCTTAATAAAACAAATATTTCAATATCATAGACAGATGTTAAAGAATTATATACAACAAGTGTACGTTCAACTCCCATTCCTGTATCAACATTTTTATGTTCAAGAGGAAGATATTTTCCATTTTTTGCCTCAAATTCCATAAAAACATCGTTCCATATTTCTAAATATTTACCACAATCACATGACGGATCGCAATTTAAAGAACATTTTTCTTTACCAGTATCAAAAAACATTTCAGAGTCAGGCCCACAAGGTCCAGACCCACTTCCTAATTCCCACCAATTATGTTTTTTAGATAAATAAAATACTTGTGATTCTTTTGCACCACACTCTTTCCATAAATTAGCACTTACCTCATCACGCGGAGCATCATTATTACCTTCAAATACTGAAAAAGCAAGTTTTTCTTTAGGTATACCAAGATACTTTTCGTCAGTTAAAAACTCATATGACCAGTTTATCATTTCTTTTTTAAAGTAATCTCCTAAAGACCAGTTACCTAACATTTCAAAGAAAGTTAAATGGGAATTATCGCCTACACTTTCGATATCAGAAGTTCTTAGACACTTTTGAACATTAACTAGTCTATTCCCTGCTGGATGTTTTTGGCCAAGCAAATATGGAACAAGCGGATGCATTCCTGCAGTTGTAAAAAGCACTGTAGCATCGTTTTCCGGTATAATACTAGCACTAGGAATAAGAGAATGTCCTCTTTCTTTGAAGAAATCAAAATACATTTCAATCATATCTTTTCTTTTTAAATCTTTCATAATTAAATCCTCCATAATAAAAAGAATGACACCAAGGAGTGACATAGTCACGGTACCATCCTTTATTTAACTTATTTTAATATAACGGTATTCTCCGTGAGTGATTAGCTCAATTAAACAAAAGTAGCTTCAAGTTATTTTATTGTTAGTTTCCATCTACCACTAACTTTCTATAAATAATACTAACTTTACTCGTCTCTTGATAAAAACATTCTAGCAAAATAAACAATAAATATCAAGTATTTAACAAAAAAAGGATTTTATATCCTTTTACATAGTTTGGTTTGTATTATCTACTGGGGTTGTTGGTGTCTCTAAAGCAGGAGATACTGGTGCCTCTGGCATAACAGTCTCTACAACTTCAGACGGTGCAGCAACTTGAGGTTGTGCTACTGGTGCCTCTGGCATAACAGGAGCAGTCTCAACTACCGGTTGTGGTATTTCTAGTTGTGGTGTTGCTGGTTGTGCATCAATCGAAGGTGTTTCTCCTATTGCAGGTGATAAAACAGGTTGCTCAGGTACCTCTGGCATACTAAATATACTTTCTGGTTGTGGTTGATTTTGAGAATCTACTGCATTCAATTCTAATGATGGTTCAGCCACTACTTCTACAGGTTCCTCAACTTTAGGATTTAATGTTGGTTCCTCAATAATAAGACCTTGTTCTTCCGGAACAACTGGTTGAACTGGCTGAACAGGAGTCTCTGGTGTTACTGGGGGAACTGCTGCTCCCATAGGAACTACTTCCTCATTCTTTTTCTTTTTTCTTCCATCTACTATAAAACCTATTAAAGCAAACAGTAATACTGCTGCTCCAATCATAAACCATTTAAAATTATCTGCTAAAAAACTTAATACTACTTCCATATAAGTCCTCCTTATTCTATTAATAACATTCTATCATTTATAAAACTATAATTCAACATTTTTTTAATTATATTT
>JAAZDL010000005.1 GCA_012512795.1 Mycoplasmatota bacterium | reverse complement strand
TAGAAAAAAAAGATTTAAATAATATTTTTCAAAAACCACCATTAAAAAACAACCGTTTTCAATCATTTAATAGATACATTAATAGGGAGTCACATTCTATTGGTCAAAATATATTTGACTTAAAGGAATTTAATTATGACGATTTTAAAGAAGCTTTTAGATTAGTTTTTTATGAATCTGGATATGAAAATCATTATAAGAAGATGATAGGAGAATGATTAACTTGAGATAACCTGATTCATTTATAGAACAAAGTCATCTTTTTCTTTTTTCTTTTTCTCAGGAACAATATAAATATATTCATCTTGATCCTCTTTAGATTCAATTATCTTTATAGGTTCTGGCAACTGTTCTTTTGGCTGATAGTCGATAAACTTCTCGTTTTGATTTTCAATAATATTAACAATAGTATCTAATCTGTTTTGATACATATGAGAGTATGTATTAAGTGTTTCATCAATTTTAGTGTGTCCTAAGTATTTAGCTACTAAAGTTATATTAGCGCCACTATCAATTAATAATGAAGCACAGCTGTGCCTAAAATCGTGAATTCTAATATCTTTAACACCGGCATAAAATGCATTTTTAGTTTTTCGATCTCTTAATGTAGAATCTGGTATAGGATCTATATTTCCAAATACAAACCAATTATCTTTAAATCCATAATAATTACTATCCTTATCATATAATCTTTCTAAATCATTTATTAAGAATAGAGGAATAGGAATTGTTCTATAACTAGAACTAGTTTTAGGGCTTGTTATAGTATAATTTTTATCTGTTTTATCATTAGGAACTTTAACTACGTTTTTATTAACGGTTAAAGTTCTTTTATTAAAATCAATATCTTCCCATGATAATCCTCTAAGTTCACCATTACGAAGCCCACAATAGAATAAGGTCTGAAATAAACATCTATATTTTAAATCATCTTCTGCGGATAAAAACTTTTGAAATTCTTGATGAGTATAAAATAACATTTCTTTTTTTCTTTCGTTAGGATTAGTAAAATTAGTCATTTTACTATATATTTTATAAAAGTTAATATCATACCATTTAGTACCAAAATTTAGTAACGTCTTTAAATATTTATATAATCCATTTTTATATGTAGTAGATATATTCTTAGCATTAACTGTTTGTCTCCACATTTCATAATGTCTTATATTAAAAGTTGTTAATTTAAGGTTATCTAATGGTTCTAAAAACGGTCTCATAGTTTGATAGTTTTTAAGTGTAGTAACTTTAACTTTATCTTCTTGATATTTATAATGCTCTTCAATTAAATCTTTAAATGTCATATCCGAATAATCAGTAGCGTTTTTAACTTTAAGTTTAAACTCAGCTTCATGATCTCTGGCATCTCTTCTAGAATCAAATTTTCTAGAATGATATCTATGTCTTCTACCCAATAAATCGGTATAACTTAAGTCAACAAACCAACTTCTACCGTCTTTAGTAACTTCATCTTTTTTAGCTTGTCTTATTGCGATGTTTATCACTTCCTTTCTATTTTTATTTTTCAAATAATTTATAAAATTCTTCGCTTGCTTCATCCATCTCTTTTTTAATATTTTTATTAGCGTTAATAATTTCTTTGGACAAATTTACATAATCGTTTATGTATAACATAGGTTTTCTATTTAATTTAATATCAAGAGCTTTAGTAATTGTATTTAATGCTTTATTTAAATATTCAACTTCTGTTTCTTTGTTTCGTAATTCAGTATCTTTTTCATGACTATGTCTTCTAACACAGATTAATTCTTTGTTATTTTTATAAAAATCATTTTCACGAGATAAAGAAAATATCTTAGTATCTTTAGATTCTAATTCGTATTTATTAATATCATTTATCCTTTTCAAATTATTTGAATAATCAATTAGTTTTTCTACTTCTTTGGCACTATAACCAACTAAATTCTTTTTAATATTTAATTCCTCTTTAGAAATATTTTGAAAAGTCTCCTTAGATTTTTTTAATTTATCTTTATAACTATCAATATCTTTCCATAAACTATTTATTTCATTTTTTAATTCACCAACTTGATATTCCAACTTAGTTTGATGTTCTTTATTAGAACCAACCTTACCACGATCTAATTTATAACCCTTATCATTAATAAACTTATTAAATGAATCTTGGATGTTAGCAAAAGAATTTCTACCACCTAAGTCTTTCCAAAATTGATCATTTTTTAAAAAGTTCCCTTTTACTGTTTCGTAGACGATGTTGTTGTTATCGTCTCTAAGTAAAATGGGAACTTCTTTTTCTGTTCCGTTACTGCTAATTGTTTTTTCTTTTACTAACTCACCATTAGTATCTCTTTTATAACATTTTCTATTAACCTCATTTACTACTGGTAAGAAGTAAGCTTGAAGGTGAGGAGTATCTTCATCGAAGTGGACATGTGCCATAACAATGTTTTCTTCACCAACTAACGATTTTAAATACTCCATACAACTATCAAAATAATTTGTTACTTCTTTTAGAATATCGTTCTTAGATTTAATATCGGGAACTAAAATGTCTTGCCCTTCTTTATCTCCAGATTGGTAAGTTCTACCACTTTTCTTAAATGACATTCCTAGTGTTTGAAAAAATTCAGGACCACTTGTAAAAGTAACTCCATTTAACATATTAGTTTTGTTCTTATGAAGATATTCAATATTACGACTATCTAAAATATTCTTAACTTCTTGATATAAATTCTTTTCATTAATATCTTTATAATGAATATTATATTTAGTTCTTTCATCATCATAATTACCTGTACCTTTTCTTTTATTCATTTCATTACCAAGATTATATAAATCCTTACTTTTGTAAGTATTAACAAATCTTACTACTTGTTTACCTTCATACATTGACTCACCTCCATAAAAAAGTCATTTTATGACCTATCTCACTAGGGCATAGCCCAATGTGAGGTGGAGATTATGTATCATCCACATAAGCCATCTTTTGTAAGTACGAAATATTTATCTTTAACTTAGCAACAACTTCACACATAGGAATCAAATTATTAGGCAAAGTATATCCTTTGCCTAATAAATCCATTTTGATTTCCTTTCTTATTTTTAAAGCTGTGTTTCTACCAACATTTGCTAACTTCATAAGATCTTGTAAGTTGCACCATTGTTTAGATAATAATTTCAATGTTTCATCTGCTGACATTTATTGACCTCCTTTATTT
>JAAZDL010000055.1 GCA_012512795.1 Mycoplasmatota bacterium | reverse complement strand
ATAATAGTTCAATATTAGGAGACTTAAACTTTGAAATAGTTGTTAACTTTGGAAGTTTAATTGCGGTACTTTTAATATATTGGAAAGATATGATAAAGTTAATTAATAATTTCTTTAAATATTTGAAGACAAAAAATTCTGAATATAAAAGTGACTATATATATTGCTGGTTAATTGTTCTAGGGTGTATACCTGTAGGTATAGCAGGTTTCCTTTTAAAAGATTATATAGAAAATGTATTAAATAAAAGTACAATTATTATAGGAATATCATTTATAATAACAGCTGTATTTCTATTTATAGTAAGAAAAGTAAGAGGCACTAAAGAAGATAAAGATATCTCATGGAAAGATGCTTTATTCATTGGAATGATTCAAATAATAGCATTAATACCAGGAATAAGTAGAAGCGGTACAACTCTAATAGCTGCTTTACATAGAGATATAAAAAGAAGTCCAGCATTAAAATATTCATTTATGCTTTATATACCAATAAGTTTAGGAACTATGATACTTGGAGTTAAAGACATGATGGAAACACCAAATATGAATTCTTATATCCTACCATATACTCTAGGTTTTATAGCTTCATTTATAGTTTCATATTATACACTTAGATGGTTTAAAGGTGTTGTTCAAAAAGGTAGACTTGCTTACTTTAGTATATATTGTTTAATACTTGGTATATTAGTAATATTATTCTTATAAAAAAATACACTTATAAAGTGTATTTTAATTTTTTTCAAAAAAAACGTAAAAAATTAATGAAATAAATAGTATTATAATATAAATAAAAATATTTAAGAAAACTAAAAGGATATTAATTTTAATACTGCACAAAAATAGCAAAAGGAATAATATTATTGTTCTGATAATTATTATTAAGCCACTAAAAATGGTAAACTTTTTTATCATTAATTTTTTTAGAGGCTTTCTTAATATTATAAATTCTAAAGAATTATCATGCTCGAACCTGAAAAATAAATATCCAAAATATAATAGTATTGTCCATTGAAATATAAACCATGACAATTCTAAAATAGAGATATTTTCAACGATTGGTATTCCTAATAATATATAATATGTATTTATTGATTTACTCAAATAGTTATCTCTAATTGTTAAAAAAATTAATACAAAAAAAATTAAATAAATATATATGTGAATTTTATATTTTTCATTAATCAATTTTCTTAATAACTCAAATTGATATTTCATTTATTTCTCCTGTTTTTGACAATATGTCCATTATCTAAATAATATACTTGATCGACAAAATTTTCAAAATCTATATTAATATGAGAAGCTAATATTACTATTTTATCTTTTTCTTTTTCTTCTATTAATATTTTTCTAATTAATATATTTGTCTTTTCATCTAGAGCATTAAATGGCTCATCCAATATGATTATTTTAGGGCTCTCCATTAAAACTTGAGCAATACCTAATTTTTGTTTCGTTCCTAACGAATATTCACAATATTTTCTGTTCAAAAACTTCTTAAAATTTAATTTAGATAAAGTATGCACTATCTCCTCTTCTGTTATTATATCATTTATCTTTGCTAATAATTTTAAGTTTTCTAAACCTGTTAAGTTAGGAAAGAAATTTGGTGTTTCAATAAGTGCTCTAATTCCAGAATAGCAAATAGAATTTGAATTATATTTTTTACCATCAAATAAAATCTCTCCATTAGTCGGTAAATATAATCCACATATTAATTTAAGTAATACACTTTTTCCACATCCGTTTTGACCGCTTAACAAATATATTTTACCACTTTGAAAATCTAAATTAATATTTTTTAGAACATAATTTTTTTTAAATTTTTTTGAAACATTTTTTACTTGAATTTGCATAAATAACTCCCTTTTAATAATTTTCAAATATAGATATTATTGATTTTTTTCACATTCAATTATTAGCTTCTCTTTATTTTTGTAAGAAATATAAACGCAAAATGAACTGATTGCAAGACATACTATATCAAATATAAATAAATTTAATATACCAAATTGATCAGAGAATAAAAATAAATTCATAATATTCAATATATAACCAAATTCAGTATTAAAAATAGGAACCAATATGTATAAATTAATTATCAGTTCAAAAAATAATTCGATAATTATATAAAATATATAAGTTAAAATAATTGAGATAATATAATTATGATTTTTTCTTAATACTATTAGTCCTAAATTAACAAAAATTATAGAATATATTGATAGATTTAAAAGATACAGAATAATAAATAATAATGGTTTATTAACAATTGGTGAAGACCAGTATGTAAATCCAAATTCAGTTGAATAAGCTAAATCAAATGTTGAATAAAATGTAATCGGAACAATTATTATTAAAGCAATAATTGGTAAAATCCAAAAAAATTTATAAGCTTCTTTAAAAAAGTGTCTTTTGAAATCGTTGTAATTCATGCGATTGTTGGCATTTAGTAAATATTTATTTTTTAATATTCTAGATGGTATTATAAGTGATGGAATAATTATAAACAGTATAGCAATAGGATTCAAAAATTTAATATCAAATATTAAAAGATTGGCAAAAGATGTATAGAAATCAACTTTTATTTCCTTCGATTGCTCCAAGTATTCACAATAATGTTTATAATCAACCGTTACATTTATGTTATTCTTTAAACATTTCTCTAATTCTGTCATCTTATTATTATACATTTTTTCGATATTACTGGATAAATTAATATTAACAATAAAAGATAATAATACTGTAAAAAATAGAATTAATATTATTATCGGTTTAATTCCTTTATTCATTCTTTGTCCTTTCATTATATTAAATATAATTAGTAGAGTTTAGAAATATATTATTATTTAATTATATTTTAATCATATGTCCAATAAAATGTGGCTGTTGTTTTTAAAATAGTGAAGTCGGCTCTTTGTGCACCTAATTTATATGTCCCAGGACTAGCACTTCCATCATGACCAATAAAACTTTTTTCTTGATTTAACTTTATTGTACTTCCTAAAGCATACCATCCACTCTCATCTGTTTCATAAGTTCTCACAGCAAGAATACAACTACTGCAAGGATCTGTCAATGCAGTAGAAACTGCTGTTGCTTTTATTTTTGGAATACTATATGTTGTTTTTGTAGCATTATTAGAACTACTAGCAAAAGCAAAACCACTTGTACCTATTTTTGAAATGGTTACTTCTTTTGAAACTGCATTAACATTAATCGTTCCGACAAACATAAATACAAATATTAGTGTAATAAATAATTCGATTTTCTTATTCATTCTTTACCTCCTAATTTCCAAACTCTACTATAATAATACAACATATTCTTAATTATAAAACCAATCAATAATCTATCATATCACATATGTGTGATGAATCAATTTCTATTTTATTGCTACCATTTTTTTGTATAACATAATAGCCTATACAGTCATTACCGTATTTATCATGAGTTGTATCAAATGAACAAGATGCATTTGAAGAAAGCAATTCTTCAATAGTGATAATTGAATTATTATTCTCATCAAAAGAAAACAGTTCAGATTTTTCATTATAAATTATTTCAATGCAATCATTATCACAATCATAACAAACTTTTTCATACATTTTTTTATGTAATGAAATTGAATACAAATTAATTAAATAAGCTATTGTAATTAAAATTACTATTATTAAAATTAAAAAATATCTTTTTTTATTCATCTATATCACCTATCAATACAGTAAAATGAATATCTGACTTAATATAACTAGTAGGCAAAAATCCTTTCTTAGTTTTAGTATATATATGAAAATAGTATCGACCTTTTTCAGTAATTATATTACTAAGATTACTTTCATATTCACCTTCATATATTATTTTTCCCAGCCTTTGTACCATCATAGTTTTAGTTCCAATATTAACAGACTCATAAGTACAATTATTGCAAGAACCTTGATAATTTTTTCTATTTCCATACTGATTATACACTTCGTATTCTAAAATTGAAAGTTCAATTTTATTATTTAACTCTAATTTGTTTTCAAAAATATTTGTTTCATCTGTTCTAAATGATCCATCGTGTTGAACAAAGAATATATCCCTATGTTCCACATCAATTCTAGACAACATATTTGTATCATTTATTTTTATTATAAATTTATTCCCAGGAATATCCCGAGAATAATACCATATTAACGGAACACATATTACTATTAATAGAATAAATGTATATTTAAACATTATTTTAAATCCAGGTAAATAATCATCCATAATTTCACCTCTAATATAATTATTCTATCATTAAAGCCTACTATTTGTAAATTTTTTTATTTATTCTATATAGAATATTATTTATTACATTATATTTTTATCAAATTATAAAACATTTAACAATAAATCTGTTAAATGTTTTAATCATATTTTACTTTCGATTAATTCTATTTTTATATCTGAACTAAAAATATAAACTTTATTCTTTAAATATAAATTGATCAAGTAAGAATATCTTTTTCTTCTAACTCAAGTTCTGTGGTATGTTCATCTATTTTAACATTACTTATAGAATCAAATCTTTTAGTAATCTTTTCTGTTGTTTTATGGATATTTTCAACATCACTATTAACTGTTTGTATACTTCTTGATAGTTTATCCCATCTTTCTTTATAACGTCCAAATTCAATGCCTAAACGATTTAATTCTTCATGTATTACAGAAGTATACTTATCTCTTTCTAATCCTTTTAAAACAGCTTGTATTATTGTTAAAAGACTCATCAATGTAGTTGGAGAAGTTATCCATACTTTCTTACTTGCTGCATACTTAACTAATGAAGTATGATAAGCATTTATTTCAGCAAATATAGCTTCAGCTGGTAAAAATAGAATTGCTTGATCACTTGTTTCCCCATGTATTATATATTTTGTAGCTATAGCATCAATATGCTTTTTAACATCACTATCAAATAATTTACTTCTAGATTCTCTCTCAGTTTCACTAATACCTCTTTCAACAAGTTTTCTATAATTTTCAAGAGGAAACTTAGAATCTATGCATATAGTACCTAAAGGTTCAGGACCAAATACAATCGCATCAGCTATACTACTATTAGATAAAGTATATTGAGTTCTATAAATATTATCATTCTTTTCTCCAAATATTGAAGAAATTATATGATAAAGATTTACTTCTCCAAAAATACCTCTACTCTTTTTATCAGTTAATATATTCTCAAGAGAAATAATTTCAGTACTAAGACCATCTATTTTCTTTTGCGCTTCATCTATTTTAGCTAATCTTTCTAATACATTTGAAAATGTTTTATTAGTTTTTTCAAAATTAACTTCAAGTCTTTCATTAACTTTATCATTAATCATATTAAGTTTTTTTTCTATTCTATCGTTTAATAAATTAAAATCTTTATTTAATTCATTAGAAAAATCATGCTTAAATTCACCTATTTCTTTTACGAGATTAACTTCAGTTCTTGAGATTTTATCATTTACTTCATTATTATTATTTTTTCTAATAATTAAAATAAGTAATAGCACAACAACTATTATTAATAATCCTACTATTAAATATTCCATATATATCACCTTCATTTATTTTAACACAATTATTTTATTTTTAATACTTTATTAATTATGGTAGATATAATATATGTAAAAAGAAGTAAAAAAGCTATTTTAAATAATATAACAGGATTATGAACGCTATCTATTAATGATGTCCCTACATAACCCATATAATATATTAAAGATATTTTACCTATTAATAATGCAAAAAAATATTTTTTGAATTCCATTTTAGTTAAACCGGCCGCTATATTAACTATAAAAGCAGGAGTATATGGAATAGCTATGAGTATTGTTAAGTTAATAAAAGAAATATTTTTAAATGATTTTTTGTATTTATTGATTTTTTCTTTATTAGCAGTTAAATTATCAAATTTATCACCAAAACCATATTTAAATATATAAAAAGAGATACAGCAGCCTAATACTGTAAATATCCAAGATAAAATAAAGCCAAGTATTTTTCCATAAATTAAAAAATTAATAGTAACGAATAATATTAATGGAAGTATAGGCACTATAGATTCAACAGTTATAAGTAAACATGCTAATAAAGATCCTAAATAACCACTTGTTTCTATAAAATCAACTGTACTGTAAAATAATTCTATCATAACGCATCTAGTACATTATAATATATTTACAATTTAATTAAAAGAAAAAGATGAATTTATTCATCTT
>JAAZDL010000054.1 GCA_012512795.1 Mycoplasmatota bacterium | reverse complement strand
TTACTAAAGAGAGTATTGAAGTAGCAGTTAGTTATATAAAAAGTAATAGTATATATTTTGAAATAGAAGAAGATTTTTTCAATAAAAATGATATTCATATACATTTTACAGAAGGCGCTACTCATAAAGATGGCCCTTCTGCTGGAATAGCTATAGTAACTGCAATTTTATCTTCTATAAAAAACAAAACAATAAGTAGTGAAATATCTATGACTGGTGAGATAACTCTTAAAGGAGATATCTTAAAAGTAGGTGGAATTAAAGAAAAGTCTATTGCTTCAGTAAGAAATAAAATAAATAAATTGTATATTTCTGAAGAAAACAAAAGTGATATACTCTGGTTAGATAATTGTTTAAAAGACAGTATTAAATATATATTTGTTGATAATTATAAAAAAATATATGAAGAAATATTCTTATAAGAATATTTCTTTTATTTTAAAGTATTCAAGTATGACTTTCTTTTGTATTTACTTTAATGTAAAAATCTTATATAATAATGATTAGATAATAAGGAGTAAGTATGAAAAATAAAAATGGTTTTATTTCAATGACATTAGTATATACTTTTTTAATATTATTTTTATTTTTAATGCTTGGGATAATGACATCTTATGCTCAAAAAAACAAATTTTTAACAGCAATATACGATAAAATAAAAAATGACATAGAAACATATGTCGTAGATAACTTTGGAAGAGAATGGGAATATGAATATACTGGTAATGTTCAAACATTTATCGCACCACAAAACGGATATTATAAGTTTGAACTATGGGGAGCATCAGGCCTTTCTTCATCTAGTATCCCTGGCAAAGGTGCATATACAAGTGGTATTATTGAGCTTGCAAAAGAAGAAACACTTTATATTTATGTTGGACAAATGGGCCAATATGTTGCAAATGGAACAACTTATAATGGCGGAATTGCTACTAATAATGGTTGGCCAGGTGGTGGAGCAACAGATGTTAGAACTGTTTCTGGATCTTGGAACGATATTTCTTCGTTAATATCAAGAATAATGGTTGCTGGAGGAGGAGGAACTTCTTCTACAGGTGTATCAGGCGATGGTGGAAGATTATTTGGTTTACCTGGTGGTGAAACTAGTGGAGGAACAACTAATAGTATTATTCCTTCTTCCTTTAGTGGCTCATCATTTGGTATAGCAGGTGGTGGCTGTTCTGGTGGAAATGGATATTATCCAGCAGCAGGAGCTGACTGTAATGGAGGGCCAGGTGGAGGATCTTCGTATATAAGTGGATATGCAGGTGTTGATTCAATAAATAATAGCGTTGTTGTTACACATAATAAAACAACAAAACATTATAGTGGGAAATATTTCTTAGGTGGATACATGGAGTCCGGTGTTAATACAGAAGCTGGTAGAGCTAAAATTTCTTATGTAAGTATGGATAAGCCTACTAGAATCAATAGTAATTTGGATGAAGTTAGATATATAAAAGATTGTTCAACAGGAAATAACATTAATGAGCAGGCAATGTGGACTGAAGTACAAGCAATTGTAAATGGAACTAATATAATTAAAAATTTAACATTAACTGGTGTTAATAATGCATCTGCTGTTAATGATGGAGATATATCAAACGTTCTTACTTTTGGATACTTACCAGTTGTAGGA
>JAAZDL010000053.1 GCA_012512795.1 Mycoplasmatota bacterium | reverse complement strand
CTCTACAAATTAAGAAAGGGTTATAGTGCAACTAAAAAAACTACCTATTGGTATTCAAACATTTAGCGAGATAATAGAAAATGGTTATATCTATATTGATAAGACAGATATTGCATATAATCTTATTGATAACTATAAATATGCCTTTCTTAGTCGTCCTAGAAGATTTGGTAAGAGTTTATTTCTAGATACCTTAAAGAATATCTTTGAAGCTAAAAAAGAGTATTTTAAAGGTTTGGCTATTGAAGCTAAATGGGATTGGGATATAAGCTATCCTGTAATTCATATTAATTTTGCTAATGGTAAAATTGAGAGTAGAACTGAGCTTAATGAAGCTATTATAAGAACACTTGAAGAGAATCAGAAACGATTAGAAATTAACTGTAAGCACTCAGATAATGTTGCAGGTTGCTTTAGAGAGTTGATAATCAAAGCATATGAAAAATACAATCAAAAAGTAGTAATCCTTGTAGATGAATACGATAAACCAATTTTAGATAATATTGATAATCCTGAAATAGCAAAAGAAGTACGAGATGGTCTTGTAAATCTTTATAGTGTAATTAAAGGAAGTGATGAGTTTTTAAAATTTGCATTTTTAACAGGTGTAAGTAAGTTTACAAAGACATCTTTATTTAGTGGATTAAATAATATTGTAGATATAAGTCTTCATGAAAACTATGGAGATATATGCGGTTATACTCAAAACGATGTAGAGACTACATTTAAGCCCTATTTAAAGGGTGTAGATATGAGTGAGCTTAAGAGCTGGTACAATGGTTATAACTTCTTGGGTAGCTCTATGTGTAACCCTTTTGATATACTACTATTTATATCTAATAATCACAAATATCAAAACTACTGGTTTGAAACTGGTACTCCTACATTTTTAATAGAATTAATTAAAAGAAACAAATACTTTCTACCGTCTCTTACAAACCTAAAAGTGGATGAAAAACTATTAAGTAGTTTTGATATTGATAATATTGACTTTGAAATTGTTCTTTATCAAACAGGGTATTTAACTATTGACAAAGTAGAAACATCAATATTTGGATCGCCAGAGTATTTATTAAAAATACCAAACAAAGAGGTGAAGCGTTCACTTAGTGATATAATCATAGTAGATTTATATAAAGATAAAAATGTAATACCAAACAAAACAGCAATATATAAAAGCCTATTAGAAAATGATATGGATAAGTTTAAAGGCTCACTACACTCTATGTTTTCCTCTATTCCATACAACAATTATACTAAGAACGACTTAGCTATCTTTGAAGGGTTTTATGCAAGTATTATTTATGTTTATCTTCAATCTCTAGGATTTCATATCATAGGTGAAGATGTAACTAATAAAGGTAGAATTGATTTAACCATTGTTATGGATAATGCAATTTATATAATTGAGTTTAAATTAGATGGTAAAGAATATGCTTTAGAGCAAATCAAAAAAAAGAAATATTATGAAAAGTATCTAAATCAAAATAAAGATATATATCTTGTAGGTATAAACTTTGATACTAATGATAAAAATATAAATAGTTTTGAGTGGGAAAAATACCAGTTATAATTTAAAAAATAAAACAGTGCCAGAGTGAAACGCCTCAAAAAGATGATTGTCTTTATTGATTCGACAAATTTTTTTACTATTTGACATATGTTTGTATATTTTTAATTTTATATTTTTTAAGAAGTTTATTGTAATCACTTGAGTTAGACT
>JAAZDL010000052.1 GCA_012512795.1 Mycoplasmatota bacterium | reverse complement strand
TTTAAGTAGTGACTTAAAAATTAGAAAATATTTAGATAAAGAATTAAAAGGGTGTTCAGTTGCTTCTATAATTATAGAAAGAAATAAGAAAAGAACTAATGTTACTATTAACACATCTAAACCAGGTATTGTAATAGGTAAAGGTGGATCAGATATAGAAAAACACAAGAAAAACATTCAAAAAATGACTGGTGAAACAGTATATCTATCAATAGTTGAAGTTAAAGCACCTGATTTAAGTGCAGCATTAGTAGCTGAAACTATCGCTCTTCAAATTCAAAATAGAGCATCTTTTAGAGCAGTACAAAAAAGAGCTATCAGAAATACAATGAAAGCAGGAGCAGTTGGTATAAAGGTTGCTGTATCTGGTAGATTAGGTGGAGCAGAGATGGCAAGAACTGAAGGTTATACTGAAGGAACTGTTCCTCTACATACTTTAAGAGCAGATATAGATTATGCACATAAAGAAGCTGATACAATCTATGGAAAAATAGGTGTAAAAGTTTGGATTTATAAAGGAGAAATCCTTCCTGCTAAAAATAAAAAGGGAGGTAATAAAGATGTTGATTCCAAAGAGAACAAAATATAGAAAACCTCATAGAGTAAGTTATGAAGGAAAAGCAAAAGGAAACATTATATTAAATCAAGGAGATTTTGGTTTAATGGCTAAAGAAGGTTCTTATATAACAGCTAGACAAATAGAAGCAGCAAGAATTGCGATGACACGTTATATGAAAAGCTTTAAAAGAGGAAAAGTATATATAAATATATTTCCTCACTTAGCTAGAACTAAAAAACCCGCAGAAGTTAGAATGGGTAGTGGAAAAGGTTCTGTTGAAGAATGGGTAGCAGTAGTTAAGGCAGGAAAAATTATGTTTGAAATGTCTGATGTTACTGAGGAAATAGCTCGTGAAGCTTTTCGTTTAGCTGGACACAAACTACCAATTAAAACAAAATTTGTTATAAAGGAAGTGGCTAAATAATGAAGATGACTGAGATAAGAAAATTAACCACTCAAGATCTTAATAAAAAACTAGAAGAGATTAAGAAAGAATTATTTAATTTAAAATTTTCTGCAGCAACTGGTAATTTAGAAAAACCACATAAAATTAAAGAATTAAGACATGATGTTGCTAAAATTAAAACAGTTATAAGAGAAAGAGAATTAAATGAAAGTAAGGAGGACAGCAAGTAATGTTAAAAGCAAAACAAGAATTAATAGGAAAAGTTGTTAGTAGTAGTTGTGATAAAACTATCACTATAGCTGTAGTTACTTATAAAAAGCATCCGCTTTACAAAAAAAATGTTAAAACTACTAAAAAGTATGCAGTACATGACGAGGATAACAAAGCTAGTGTTGGAGATACAGTAAAAGTAGTATCTTCTCGCCCTCTATCTAAAACAAAAAGATATGTTTTAGATAGTATAGTTGAAAAAGCTGTTATTCTTTAAGAAAGGAGAGAGTTATGATACAATCAGAAAGCCGTTTAAAAGTTGCTGATAATTCGGGAGCTCGTGAACTTTTAGTCATTAGAGTACTTGGAGGAAGCAAAGTAAGAAGCGGAAACATAGGTGATGTTGTAGTTGGAACAGTTAAAAAAGCTATTCCGAACTCTACAACTCCAAAGGGAAAAGTAGTAAAAGCTGTAATAGTAAGAACTGTACACGGTGTTTCGAGACCTGATGGCAGCCATATTAAATTTGAAGACAATGCTTGTGTTCTAATAAAAGAAGACAATAGTCCTGTTGGAACTCGTGTTTTAGGACCCGTTGCTCGTGAACTTCGTGATAAGAATTACATGAAAATAATATCACTAGCTCCGGAAGTGTTATAGGAGGATTATTCATGAAAATAAAAGTTGGAGATACAATACGTGTTATTACAGGAAGTAATAAAGGAAAAGAAGGTAAAGTACTTAAAGTTCTTTCAAAAGAAAGTAGAGTACTTGTAGATGGAATAAACATTGTTAAGAAACATGTTAAACCAAATGCTAAAAATGAATCAGGTGGAATTCTTGAAACAGAGGCGCCTATTCATATATCTAATGTTAAATTATTAGATAAAAAAGAAATTAAAAAAGAAAAAGAAATCAAAAAGGAAGAAAAGAAAACTTCTAAGAAAAAAGAAGAAAAAGAAAGTAAGTAGGTGAATTATGGAAACATTAAAAAAATTATATGTAGAAGAAATAGTTCCTGCTTTAGTTAAAAAGTTTAATTACTCTACTAAAATGCAAGTTCCACGTTTAGAAAAAATTGTTCTAAACATGGGAGTTGGAGATGCTTTAAACGATCAAAAGTTTTTAGATGCTGCTGTTAAAAATTTAGAAGTAATTTCTGGTCAAAAACCAATTGTTACAACTGCTAAAAAATCAATAGCAGGGTTTAAACTTAGAGAAGGAAATAAAATAGGATGTAAAGTTACTTTAAGAGGAGACAATATGTATATATTCTTAGAGAAACTTATTTCTATTGCTCTTCCTAGAGTTAGAGATTTTAGAGGAATATCTAAAAATAGTTTTGATGGAAGAGGTAATTATACTCTTGGAATCAAAGAACAATTAGTATTTCCTGAAGTAGAGTATGATCAAGTTATTAAAGTTAGAGGTTTAGATGTTGTTATTGTTACAACTGCTAAAACTGATGAAGAAGCTTTAGAATTATTATCTTGGTTTGGGTTACCTTTTAGAAAGTAAGGAAGGAAATATTATGGCAAAGAAAAGTAAATTAGTATCTCAGCAAAGAGGAAGTAAATTCTCTACTAGAAATTATACTAGATGTACTAGATGTGGACGTCCACATGGAGTTTTAAGCAAATTTGGTTTATGCCGTATTTGCTTTAGAGAACTTGCTTACAAAGGTCAGATACCTGGCGTTAAAAAGTCAAGCTGGTAGAATTAGAAAGGTGTGTATTAAAGTGGAGCATAGTATAAAAGAAATGCTTGAAATAGAAACTAAGCGATACTTGAAATATGCAAGTATTCGTGAATCTATATTAAGAAGAAAAATTATAGACAATGATATGATTAAAAAATGTAATGAAAATATGACTGATAGTACAGAAAAAATTACGTTTTATAGTCAACAATTATTTGAAAAAGAATTTTCAATGAAACCAAAATTAACAGGCACATGTTAATAAGAAGGGAGGCCTATATATGGTTAATGATACTATAGCAGATATGCTTACAAGAATTCGTAATGCTAATGCTATGAAGTATAAAACCG
>JAAZDL010000051.1 GCA_012512795.1 Mycoplasmatota bacterium | reverse complement strand
TATTATATATTTTAGGAGGAACATACTTATTTATATAAATAAAAACATATATTATTGAAAGAGCTAATAAAATATAATAAAGATAACTACACAGTAATATTTTCCTTAATTTTAGCATAAGTTGTATCGCTTATTCCACTTACATTAACAATATCTTCAATTGATTTAAATAGTCCGTTATTTGTTCTATAATCAATTATTGCTTGAGCTTTAGATTCACCTATTCCACTTAAAGTCATAAGTTGTGATAAAGAAGCTGTGTTAATATTAATTTTTCCGTTTACTATACCACTACTATCATTAGGCAAGTAACACGCATCATTTTTTATTTCTTCACAAATACAAGGAGTATTAACTGCTATTGTATCTTTCTTTTTTGCTTCCTTTATTTCTTCATCAGAATATATTACTACTACCTCACCATCTTCTAAAACTTTTGCTAAATTAACAAATCTTGTGTTAGAACCTTTTTTTAATCCTCCTGCTATAGTAATTAAATCAACTACTCGACTATTTAAATTCAATTCATAAACTCCTGGTTTATTAACATATCCTTTTATATCTACAAATATCTTTTCTTTTTCTTCTTCTATTATAGTTTCTGTTTTAGCTAATACACTATCTATATTCTCTGTTGTTTTTATTACACTTTTATTTTCTGTTTTATTTATAAAATATATAATAGTTATAATCATAACAAATATAATTAATAATGAAGACATAATAAAATATTTATATTTAAATATCTTTTCTTTAAAATCATTTAAAACTTTATTCATATTTTCTCCTTTCTTATATTCCTCTACTATATTAATAGTATAAAAAGAAAGAAAACACTTCAAAAAAAAAGAAGTTATAAACTTCTTAAAATTGTAATGATTTATCTTTTGTTCTTAAAAGTAAGTAACCTAGCCCAAATGATACTAAAGTAATTAATAATACCATTGCTATATCTTGAACTCCAGTTTTTGGATTGTAATTTAATACAAAATCATGACTAGCAGTTATAAGTACAGTTCTTCCACCAGAAGCAACATTTTGTTCTAAAACATAATTAGGATAATATATTCTTCCTCTATTAGTAGTAGGGTTAAATATAACTCCATTATCTGTTGAAACTCTTAATGTAATATCAGTTAAATTAGATGATTTGCTAACACTTACATAAAATTCTTCTTCTGCTCTTACTGTAGAAATTTGGTTTCCAAGCATATCAACTATTTTAACATTATCACCACTAGCTCCTTGTATAGAAACACTAGCATCTCCAAGTGATAACATATTACCAGTTACATGATATGGTCCATATTGAACTAATAAACTATTTTCAGAACTAATTTCATTTCCTGACTCAGGAGATACTAGTTCTAAAGTATTATTAAACTCTTGAGATCCATAAGTTGCATATATTCCTCTTACTTTTGTAAGATATTGATATAATCTATTTAACTGAGTACTACCAATTAAAGTATTACCTAATTTATATGTTGTTGAACCACTAGTATAGTCAACTCCATCTGCTGCTTTCCATATTGCATATTGAACAGTTGAATAAACATAGTTTTCAGCTAGTTCTTCAAGTTGTGCAGTTGTAAGAGTAGTTCCAGTATGTAAAGCTTCTATTTCAGTTAAAAGAGTTGCATAATCAGCTCCAGCATCTGCTAAAGAAGTTTGAATATCTAAAGTTGGATAACTATGCTCTATAATCCATAATGCAAAATTGTATGAAACATTATCAGGCATGTTAATTGTTTGATAAGTATCATATTGTACATCTGATAATTTTACAGTTATTTGATAGTTAGTTCCAGTTTGTCCAGCAGCTGTTAATAATTGAGCAGCTGTAATAGTTAACGGATTTAGTGGATCAGAAATTTTAGTATAAACAACACTTGTTACATCAACAGTTATTGCTGTATCTGCTAAAAATAAAGCAAGATCTCCTGCTGATGGATTTATATAGTTTACTACTACTATTTCATAACCACTTGCTGTTAAAAATAAGTTAGACATTAAACCAGTAACATTGCTTCGGTTAAATAAAGCAAATTGAACTGCTGCATCCATTCTTTCTTGATCATTATTAAAAGTCCTTGAAGCATAACCATATATAGGAAATTTCTTCTTCCCATCTAAACAATAAGCAGAAAACCAATCATTATCAAGCCCTGATGCATTAAAAGTTCTGGCTAACATGATTTTTTTCATATCAGTCTTACCAACTATATCAGTTCCCGTTGTTGGAAGTGTAGTAAAACTAATTCTACTAAAATCAAAATCAGTATCTACTGCCGCATATAATGAATCTCCTTCAGAAGGTACTACTGAAGGTACTCTAGCTGTCAATGCTTTTATATTTACTGAAAAAAGCAATAAAACAGTTAATAATAATAATTTCTTAAAAATATTATTCTTCATAATCATTCTCCTCTATTTATAACTTAATTTTAGCACCTTTTAAAATAAAATTCAACCCTATTTATTTTCTCTTAAGACTTCTATCACAAGCAAATTCTTTTGCTAGCTGATAATTTGTATTAGAAAATAAATTATGACTGTTAAATCTTATATTTTCATTATATTCAAGAGATTTTATATATGATTTATCAACTATCATAAGAGTTGATGTATCAAGAAGTTCTTTATCAGTCTCTAACCAAGAATGTACTCCGTTAGGAGAAGCTGGAGTTCCTTCAAAAAACGGATTTATACCACCTACTAGATCAACGTTATTAAACATGTAACTAATTTCTGTGCTAGTAGCATTACAAGTACCTATATTTTTACCATCTACAAATATATTATAAACAGAAGAGTATCCTCTACAATTTTGTTGTTCCATTTTTTCTATAAACTCTTCTGTTAATAACGGCTTAATCTTGTTTTCTAATATTCCTTTTGCAACTAAAGTTTTAAATTTATTATTTTGAAGCATTTCTTCTAGTAATTTACTTCCTTTTATATTTCTTCTTTCACATAATAAATATTCCATTATATCTTCAATTTCCATATATTCACCTACTTACTAATTAAAAAACTAATTTTCATTAGTTTTTTTATTCTTTGTTTTCTTTCTTTTCTTCTTTTTTCTCTATTTTAGGTAAAACTTCTTTTCTTGACAAATTAAGTTTTCCTCTTTTATCATAACCTGTTGCTTTTACAACTAATTCATCTCCAACTTTAACTACATCACTAGGATGTTCTACTCTTTTGTTATCAAGTTGAGATACATGAACTAACCCTTCACAACCTGGCCATAATTCAACAAAAGCACCAAATTCTTCAACTTTAACTACTTTTACTGTATAAATAGTACCGATTTCAACTTCTTTAATGATATCTTCAATCATGTTTACAGCTTTATCTAAAACTTCTTTTTTCATATGATAAAGAACAACATTACCTTCATCATCAATATCAATTTTTACAGCTTCTTTATTGTTAACAGAAGTTACATTGCTTGATTCTAAGATAATCTTAGTAATCATGTCTCCACCTTTACCAATAACATCTTTTATCTTGTCAGCTGCAATTTTCATAGTTCTCATCTTAGGAGCATACTCACTTAACTCTTCTCTAGGTTTTTCAATAGTATTACACATAACATCTAATATTTTAATTCTAGCTATTCTAGCTTTTTCGAGAGCTTCAGAAAGTACTTCTTTTGTTACTCCTTTAATTTTAATATCCATTTGTAAAGCTGTTATTCCTTCTTTAGTACCTGCTACTTTAAAGTCCATATCTCCCATATGGTCTTCTAAACCTTGTATATCTGTTAAAATAGTATAGTTAGAATCACATGTTCCATCTTCAGTAATAAGTCCCATAGCAATACCAGCAACTGGAGCTTTAATAGGAACTCCTGCAGCCATTAAAGACATACAGCCAGCACAAATACTTGCTTGTGAACTAGAGCCATTGCTTTCTAATACTTCTGAAACAACACGAACAGTATAAGGAAAATCATTCTCATTAGGCATTACTTGTAATAAAGCTCTTTCTGCTAAAGCTCCATGTCCTATTTCTCTTCTTCCAGGAGCCCCATATCTTCCTGTTTCTCCTACACTAAATGCTGGGAAATTATAGTGAAACATAAATCTTTTAGAATCTTCCAATCCAAGACCATCAAGAATTTGTTCTTCACCTTGAGCACCTAAAGTTGTAATAGCAAGCGCTTGTGTTTGTCCTCTTGTAAATAATGCGCTCCCGTGTGTTCTAGGAAGTAAATCAACTGATGCAGATAATTCTCTTATTTCATCCATATCTCTTCCATCCGGTCTGATATTTTCATTTGTTATAAGTCTTCTAACTTCATTACCTTCAATTTCATTAGCAATTCTTTTAACAAATTTTAAATTTGCATCTAAAGTTTCTTCACCTTCATGTCTTTCTTTATATATATTTATTGCATTTTCTTTAACTTCATCTATTTTGGCATATTTTTCTAGTTTATCTTTTATTTGAATAGCCTCTATCATAGATTCTTTAATATCATTATTTACTTCTTCTACAAGCTCTTCAGGTACATTAGCAAGAACAACTTCTATTTTTTCTTCGCCTATTTCACTTATAATATCTTCTTCTATAGCACATAGTTCTTTAATAGCTTCATGTCCAAATAAAAGTGCTTCAAGCATATCTTCTTCACTTACTTCTTTAGAACTGCTCTCTACCATATTTATAGCTTCTTTAGTACCTGCTACAGTTAAGTTAATAGTACTTCTTTCCATTTCCTCTGATGTTGGATTAATAATTAACTCTCCATCAATTTTTCCTACTACAACACCAGCTACAGGCCCTTGGAATGGTATTGAAGATATTCCCAAACATAATGAAGTTCCAAATAAAGCAGTCATCTCAGGTGTACAATTAGGATCAACACTAAGCACAGTATTAACAACTTGAACCTCATTTCTAAAATTTTCATCAAACATTGGTCGTATTGGTCTATCAATAACTCTTGCAGTTAATGTAGCTACCTCTGTTGGACGACTTTCTCTTTTTATAAATCCACCAGGAATTTTACCAACAGAATATAATTTTTCCTGATATAAAATAGTCAAAGGAAAAAAATCAGCAGTTGATACATTATTGCTCATAACAACAGTTGATAATATAACTGTATCATCATATCTAACTAAAACAGCTCCTCCAGCTTGTTTTGCTAGTTCACCTTGCTCAACTACAATCTTTCTACCTCGAAATTCATATTCAAATACTCTTTTCATTTTTCCTCCTTTTAAAAAAGTGAAAGACACTTAAAACAAGTGCCTACTTTCTTATATTTAATTTTTTTATTAATTCACGATATCTTTCAACATCTTCTTTTTTAAGATATTCAAGTAAGTTTTTTCTCTTACCTACTAATTTAAGTAAACCTCTATTAGTATGAAAATCATGAATATGATTCTTCATATGCTCTGTTAAACCATTAATTCTCTCAGTAAGTATAGCAACTTGTACTTCTACACTTCCTGTATCACCTTTAGTTCTAGCATATTCACTTATAAGATTTTTCTTCTTATCTTTACTTAAAGCCATTATTAAACAATCCTCCTTTTTCTAATATATCCGATTATTCTGAGTATAGAGTCAGAGGAACATCTAAACTAAGAATAAACTTCTAATTAATGATACTATATATTAAGATAAAAATCAATATTAATATTTAAAATATTTAATCTATCGAAATAATATCTATAATATCTTCTTCAGTTAAATAATTGATTTTTAATTTATTTCCCTTAGTTATAAAAGGTAATAAGTTTTCATTAACTTTAATTGAAACTTTATACTTTTGACCAGATAAATCTTTTATGTAAAAATACGTTGTTCCATCTATCATTGCGATATTTATACTACTAATTGTAATTTCTTTTTTAATAAAAGAGCTACTATCATTATTTTTAAAATTAATGTTTTTCAAATACAATCTTGATGCTTCTTTAATACCTAATGATGAGTCAGTAACTACTACTTTTTGATAATCTTCAACATCAACAAAAGCATACATTTTAACTAGCCCTGCTGCATCTTTTAAACTTATTAAATATGTTGGTCTTGAGTTTAAATTTATTAATAGTGGAAAAGAAGATACATAGTTCATTTGTTGAACTTGCCCTTTAGCAGATTCCATTGCAGAATATTCTTCAGCTCCAGGAACTGCATAAAATTTTGTTTCTTTTGTTCTAAGGTTTGTTAATATAAAACCAATATTAGATTCATCAGAATTTATTGAAGTAATTCCCGTATACATAAACACATCATCATCTTGTATTGTATAGTTATATCCTTCAGTAGTTTGAACTACTCCTTTTTGACCAAATAATGAGTTTAAGAAACCATTTTTATATAATCCCCAATCATTAACTTGTTCAATAATTAAACTAGCATCAAATACTTGATCTACCCATTCTGGTACATCTTCTATTTTATATAGATTGCTATTTCCACTAACTGGATCTAATATAATTAGTCCATTAACTTCTTTTAAAAGTTCAACAGCAGAATATGAAATAGTTGGAATTATCCAATATGGACTACCATCATTATCAATCTCAAAACTTATTCTACCAAATATTTTCGTTGGATATTCAAATCTTAATTTTCTATATAAATTATCATTAAAATATGCGCTAGGCATATATTTCATTCCTTTATCTAACTTATAAAGTTCAGATTCTCCGCTAACAGAATTAACTGTAATGTACCCTTTAACTCCTTCTTTCTTATTAGTTATCCATTTAATAAAACTAGCATATTCAAGAGGTGTAACTCTTATTATATCGTTATTGTAATTTATCTGAGTATATAAAGTTGATACTTCAAATTGACTAACGAGCTCACTCATTTGCCCCATTACTCTATCACCTAGTTTTTCACTTGAATCTTTGTCTAGTAGTGGTAAAGCATTATAGTTTACAGCTTTAATATCATCAACAAAAGTAGATGTCTCATCAATAATTATTCTTTTAGCGTATTTTTTACTAAAAAATATTGGTGAATAAACAAAATTAACTATAAAAATCAAAGCAAATATAATAACAAATGAAATATATACAATATTTTCTTTTAATAATATTTTATTATTCTTACTACTTTTTTGTATTTTAAGTATTTTATTTTCAAATTTAATAATACTTAGTATTTTATACACTCCAACTACAAATAAAATATAAACATAAAAACCAAATGAATGAAAATTAAATGCAGGTAAGAAAATGTAATAAGTTATAGCTGCTATTATTATCATTAACATTATTCTAACAAAAATCATTTTATTTTTCATAAATAAACCTCCTTCTTAATCTTATATTAACATATTTTATTTAAATATATAATATATTTTTATTAATTATATTATAATTTAAATATTAATTACTTTTTGATATTGACAAAAACTATTACTTTTGATAAGATTTTGAACATGCTGTTAATTTATAAAAGATGTACAATAAGTTTATAGGAGGTAAAGAATGGATTTAAATGAAAAAGATTTCATTCAAGAGATAAACTATCTAAAATTAACTACAACACTTTTAAGAAAAACAATATCATCATTAGCTCAAGATTTATATGACAACGAGGAAAAGCAACAAGAATTTAAAAAATATGTTTGGGATACTAGAAAAGAACTAGATCCTACTGAAATGAAAAGCATCATTTCTAATAATGAAAAAGAAATTGATGATTTAGAAAAGAAAGCAAAATATTACAAAAAACTTTATAAAATACAAAATTCTCCATATTTTGGAAAAATAACTTTTGAAGATGATGAAAGTAAAAAAGATATTTATATTGGTTTAACATATTTAACTAAAAATAACAATAATATTATATTTGACTGGAGAGCACCTATATCAAGTATATTTTATGATTATGAACATGCAAATGCCCAGTATGAATCTCCTGGAGGTATAGTAAAAGGTTATCTTCATAATAAAAGGCAGTTTACAATTGAAAATTCTAAAATAAAAAGAGTTTTTGATAGTAATATAACTATTCAAGATGATTTACTTCAAGAAGTGCTTGCTAAAAAGAACAGTGACTACATGAAAAATATAGTAACTACTATACAAAGTGAACAAAACGCAATAATTAGAGACACTAAATATAATAATTTAATAGTACAAGGAATAGCCGGATCTGGTAAAACTAGCGTAGCTTTACATAGAATAGCTTTCTTACTATATAAAATAAAAAATTTAAAAAGCGATAAAGTTCTTATATTTGCTCCTAACCAAATATTTAGTACATATATATCAAATGTTCTTCCGGAATTAGGTGAAGAAAATACTAAAGAAACTACTTTCAGTGATTTTCTAGAGACTTATATTACTGAATATAAATATATAGAATCTTTTACTTCTTTTATTGAAAGATATTATAAATATGAAGAAGAATTTATTGATTTAATTAAATTTAAACAATCAAATGAAATAATACAAGTAATTGAAAATTATATTTTATCTTATTCAAAGAAAATTCATTTTGTAGATGATATATTTAATAGAGATTTGTATATTGAAAGAGTCAAGTTAAACAAATATTTAAAAGAAAGATATTCATCTTTACCACTACTTGAGAGAATAGATGAAATAGCTAATAAAATTTCAGAGCAAGAATTTAACGGAAATAAAAGTAAGACAAGACAAATTAAAAAATGGTTAAAAGAAAAAATAAATATGTCTTTAGATGTTAAGGATATATACAAAAACTTTTATAAAAGCGAAGAATTTATAAATGCATATAAAAAATCAATACCTGAATCTTATATAAGTAAATTAAATAATAATAAAATATCTTATGAAGATGCTTGCTTGTTTGTATATATGAAAAGCTTATTAACTTTTTTAGGAAATGACTATTCTATAGAACAAACAATTATTGATGAAGCTCAAGATTATAACATATTACAGTATGTACTATTAAAAAAGATCCTTAGGAAAAGCAAGTTTACAATTCTAGGAGACATTAATCAAACTATTAATCCATATTATTTATATAATTCTCTTGAAGATTTAAAAAATGTGTTTACTGAAGGAACAAACTATTTAGAACTTAACAAGACATATAGATCTAGTCCTGAAATAATTAAACATTCAAATAAAATTTTAAATTTAAATTTGGTATCAGCAATAAGAAGAGATATACATATACCTGTTGAATTTAAAGAAGAAAAAAATATTGTTGTGCAACTTACTGAAGATATTAAAAGACTTAGAAAAAATAATAAAAGCATTGCTATAATTACTAAAACTGATGTTGAATCAAATAAAATATTTAATAAATTAAAAAGCCAATTTAATGACTTAATGTTAATTAGTGGTAACTCTAAAAGTTTTAGTAGAGAATTAGTAGTCTTACCGTCGTATCTTGCAAAAGGGTTAGAATTTGATGCAACAATAATATATACAGATAAAGATAACAAATATAACTATAATGAAAAATATTTATATTATGTATCTTGTACAAGAAGTCAACATCATT
>JAAZDL010000050.1 GCA_012512795.1 Mycoplasmatota bacterium | reverse complement strand
TTTTTTTTATGTGGATTTATTGATATATCATATGGAAATTCTAGTGAAATAAACATAGAAATAAATAAATCAAATAATTATATTATTAATCCTGATTATATAGAATATGAAAAATTAACTCCAGATGAGAAAGAAAAAGTAAGTTTAATACCATTTAAATATATACATAACTATGAAATTACTCCTTCAGTTAGATTTAATGCATTATCTCCTAAAAATTATTACGGAGCTCTTCCCAATTCATATGATTTAAGAAATGTTGGTGGAAATAGGTATATACCTAATATTAAAGATCAAAAAAATCTTAGTTTATGTTGGGCTTTTGCTAGTAATAGTACTCTTGAATCATATTTATTAAAAAAGAATATGGGAAATTATAATTTTTCTGAAAATCAGCCTGATTATGTTGCGAGTTATTTAGATTCAAGACATTTGTTTGGTTCAGGTAATAGTATATATAATGTTGTTGATTATTGGTTTAGAGGAAATTCTCCTGTAAATGAAAGCTACTTTGGCCCTTATTTTGTGGAATATAGAAACAAAAATTTAAATGAGTTTATGAATGATAATAATACAGCAATAGATATTAGAGAAGTAAATATTTTTCCATCACTAAACACGGAATATTACATGAAAAATCATGGTTTTGCTTATACTAAAACTATAATTGATAATTATAATCAAATTATAAAACAACATATTATTGACAATGGAGCACTAACTGCTGGAATATATTGGTACTTTTATAACCCAAGTAAAAATTTGGTATATAATAACGGATCATCACCATTTGCAACATATTCTTCAACTGGACATGCAATTACTATCATAGGTTGGAATGATAATTATGGTGATATAAATGGTGATGGTAAAAATGATGGGGCATGGCTTGCAATGAATTCTTGGGGTGCTGGTAATACTGATTATTTTTATATTTCTTATTATGATATAGATGTAACAGAAGCTTTAGTAGGAATTGTTAACTTAGCTACTAAGTCATGGACTAACTCATATCTTACTGCTCAAAGTGAAAGTAGAAACTTGGCAAATCAAAGCGAAACTTTTATATTTAAAAAAGGAACTCAAAACGAAACAGTTGATAGCGTTAAGATATTTTATGAAGGAATATCTAATAAAAATTTTAAAGTTGAAGTAAGCGATGGTATTAATTCATATATTTCAACTCCAAAACAAATGAACTTCGGAATAAATACATTTAATTTAAATAATTTATTATTAACTGGAGAAGAAGTTTCTGTTACTTTATATGAAGGTTATGGAGAACTTTATTCACTTGCATTATTTACTAAAAAAACAAGTAATAATTTAGCATTGTTTTTATATGAAGATTCAAAAAACAACTTTAAAAATGAAATTAACGATAACTTGAATTATTATGTTATAACAAAGAATATAGTTAGTGGAACAGCTTATTCAATTAAAGTAACAGATGATACAAATAAAGATATAACATCAAGTTTTACTCAAACAAAAAACGATTTAGTAAATGGATATTCTACTTTTTCACTTAAATTAAATAATAAAATATCAGCAAATAACTTTACTGTCACTGTTACCTCATCAACTGCTAGTGATACAAAAAAATATACTATAACAAATATGACAGGAAGCGGAACTCTTAGTGATCCTTATATAATTACTGAGGCAGAAGAGTTAATCTTTTTAAATAATAGCGATAGTTATTATAAATTAGGTAAAAATATTGACATGTATAAAAGTACAAAAGATAACAATTATGGTATTTATTATAATAATGGTAATGGATGGGAACCAATAGATTTTTATGGTAATTTAGACGGAAATGGACATATTATTTATAATCTTTATTCTTCAAGTGGTGGATTATTTAATAATTTAGATAATGCTACTATAAAGAATATTAAGTTAGATTCTTTCAATATAAATGTCATAAATTCAAACTATTCAGAAATAGGAATATTATCAAATGTTATTGGGAACAATACACAACTTAGTAATATTTCAATAGAAGAATCATCAGTATATTCACCAAATTGCTCAGGAGGTATCAGTGGAATGTTTTATTCTGCTAATATTAAAAATGTTAAAATAAATGCTGAGATTAGTAG
>JAAZDL010000049.1 GCA_012512795.1 Mycoplasmatota bacterium | reverse complement strand
CAAAAAAATCACCATCTATATATATATCAGCTACAGTTTTCTCATTATCATGAGTAATATTTTTAGCTATAACATCATTATTATCATTAAAACCATAAAACATTACTTTTTTATCAGTTTTAATTCTTCTAGTATTAATATCATCTCCGCACATTATTACACATTTTCTAGTCTTATTTACAAAAGAAGTAAAAGCATCCATAACATCATCTAAATCTTTATAATAATCAGTATGATCTAGTTCTATATTTGTAATAATAGAGTAATATGGATTATAAGCTAGAAAATGTCTTTTCCACTCACATGCTTCTAAAGCAAAATATTCATTTCCTTTTTTAGCATAACCAGTACCATCACCAATTAAATAATTAACTCCTACATTTTCTAAAACTTTACTAACCATAGTAGTTGTAGTTGTCTTACCATGGCAACCAGATACAGCAATCAATTTAGTATCATTAGTAATCTCAGCAATCATTTCTTGATAAGAATATATTTTTAAACCAAGTTTTTTTGCTCTTACCACTTCTTTTGATCATCATTAAAAGCATTACCTTGAACAATAATCATATTTTCCTTAATATTATCAGCATTAAAATCAACAATTTTAATACCTTTCTTAATAAGTTCTACTTCAGTAAAGAAATGCTCGTTTTTGTCACTTCCCATTACATCATAACCAAGTCCATGCATTATTTGTGCTAATGAACTCATTCCGCTTCCTTTAATACCAATAAAATAGTATGTCATATAAATCACCTAATATAATTATATAATAAAAAAAGATATATTAATAGTTTCCTTTACATATTATATATATCATTTAACATTATTTATAGCTAGAATTTCTAGTAATGATGAAGTCATTAATGATTTTTCTTTTCTTTCAAAATCAGAATATAAATGCTCATCATATTCTTTTATATATTTAATTGTAAATCCTGCATCTTCTAAATAATTAGTTATATTTTCTTTTGAATGGAAACTTCTATATATATATTTAACATTATTGCTATATAAAGTTTTATAATCAGCGTGTTTAGTCATATTAGTTTCTTCATCATAAACAGAGTCACTTAAAGTAGTAGCTATATCTTTATTAGACCTAACTACTATATATAACTTCTTATTAACTTTTAATACTCTTCTAAGCTCATTTAAAGCCTTTTTAAGATTAGTTTTATCTAAGTAATGAAGAACAAGTCTAGCATAAATAAAATCAAAATAACTATCATTATATGGCATAGTTTTAGATACATCTTCTAACTTTATAGTAATACTCTTATCATAACCTTTTTCTTTTAAAATATTATTACTAAATACAATACCTTCATTATCAATAGTAGTAGCTATAACTTTACATTTATTATTCTTATCAATCATTTTCATCTCAGCTTCACATGCAGTACTTATACCTACTGATAAAATATTAATACAACTTTCATCAATATTATTTAATCCATTTGTTTCACTAATAGATTTAGTAATATTACTTTTCATAATTATTTCTCATTAACTTAATATTTTTTTCTTTTGATAAAGTTTCTAATTGTGCAATACAATAACCTCTATAATACTTTTTATTTCCTTCACTATAATTATCAGTTTCATAAAATCCATCTTTTTGATGAAAAGCCCAATATATATTATATCTTTCTTTTTCTTCTTCAACTATATTATATATTTCAGAAGAAGAAACACTTCCTCTTATAATAGTAAAACCATATAAATCACCAAATTTAAAAGGTTCATTAGCAAAAGGTTCATCTTTATTTTTAATATTATGCAATATAGTAATATTTTTTTCTTCTTCAAGATTTTTAATACGTTTATATACATCTAAAAAGAGTAACATAGAAGTTTCTTCAATATATTCTATCTCTTGTTTATATAATCTACTATTAACTATATCAAATATAAATAAATGATATTTACCAGTTAATTGAGCTTTTTTATACATATCATAATATTCATCATAACTCATAATATAATATTACTCTTCAATAGGCCAGTTATCTAAATCTATTTTAATATAAGTGTTTTTCTCATATCCTTCATCTTTATTTTTATCATTAAAATAATCAGTTAATATTAAATTCTCACTTTCAAAAGATACAAAAAATATACCACCACTTAAACTATCTATATTATTTTTCCAATTGTTTCCTTTTAGTTCATTATAATCATAATACATCTTATTATCTTCAAGTTTATAATACTTACTTGCCTCAGCATAAGATTCTGTATCAAAATAATATGAGTAAAAATAAGCTTTATCATCAGTTATTTTTAAATATGAATATTTATTATTAGTTAAATCTGTTATATTACCTGAAGAATCATTTTGTGTTTGTAACCAATATCCTTTAATATTTGATATATTAATCCCATTTTCATTTTTATTAGAGCATCCTACTACAAAAAGTATACATATTAATACAAAGACAAATATTTTTTTCATTTTTTTCCTCCTATAAAATAAAATATTTAATAATTATATTATACTATAATTTTTTATATAAAAAAACTTCTTAATTACAAGAAGTATATTT
>JAAZDL010000048.1 GCA_012512795.1 Mycoplasmatota bacterium | reverse complement strand
TTTCTATTTCTTTATATAGATCAGGATTATTTTTTAATAATAGTTTAACATTCTCTTTACCTTGACCTATTTTCTCACCTTTATAACTAAACCAAGCTCCACTTTTATCAATAATACCCATATTTGAAGCTAAGTCAACTATCTCTCCTGTTTTTGATATCCCTTCACCATACATAATTTCAACATCAGCTGTTTTAAATGGAGGAGCAACTTTATTTTTAACTATTTTAATTACTGTTTTATTTCCCATTATATCAGTGCCTGATTTTATTTGTTCTCCTCTTCTTACATCTAATCTTATTGTAGAATAAAACTTTAATGCTCTTCCTCCTGGTGTAGTTTCAGGATTTCCAAATATAACACCAACTTTTTCTCTTAATTGATTTATAAAAATACATATAGTATTAGTTTTGTTAATAATACCACTTAACTTTCTAAGAGCTTGAGACATTAATCTAGCTTGAAGACCTATATGAGAATCTCCCATCTCCCCTTCAATCTCAGCTTGAGGAACTAAAGCCGCTACTGAGTCTATTACTATCATGTTAACTACTTCACTTCTAACTAGAGCTTCAACAATTTCTAGTGCTTGCTCACCAGTATCAGGTTGAGATAATAATAACTCATCTATATTAACTCCTAACTTCTTAGCATAAACAGGATCAAGCGCATGTTCAGCATCAATAAAAGCTGCTCTTCCTCCTGTTTTTTGTACTTCAGCTATTGCATGTAATGCTATAGTAGTTTTACCACTTGATTCAGGTCCAAAAATTTCTATAATTCTCCCCTTTGGATATCCCCCAACACCAAGAGCTTGGTCAACCATAATAGAGCCGCTTGAAACAACATCTATATTTCTAACTCCTCTTTCTCCTAGTTTCATAATAGCGCCTTTTCCAAATTGTTTTTCTATGTCAGCAAGTACTTGTTCTAATGCCTTGTCTTTGTCTTTCTTCATTGTATTTCTCCTTCAATAATTTAATTGTAAAACAAATAAAATACTTTGTCAATACAAATTTACAAACACTTGTTTGTTAATAATTAAATTATATAACTTTTATGTTTATCATAACTAAATTATCTATATTATTTTGTATAAATAACTTTATTTTATTCAATAAAAAAAGGTAATTACAATATTTTACCTTTTTTAAATTATTTTGAATCAAATAAATATTTTTTGTTTTTAATGTAATATTGAATACCACTTACTATAGACAAAACAGTAGCTATTACTATTATTGCATAAGCAGGTTTGAAGTTCCATATTGCAAATGGTAAATCATGAAACAAAAGAAGAGTTATACCAACTAGCATAAATGCTGTTTTATATTTACCTGCTACTGATGCTCCAACTGCTCCATTTTTTTGTCCTGCAACCATTTTAATCGAGTCAACAATTATGTCTCTACATACAATAATAACAGGAATAATAGGACTGATCCAACCGTTTGTTGCTAAAATTATTAATACTCCATTTACTAATATTTTATCAGCTATAGCATCCATTACTTTTCCTAAGTCAGTTACTAAATTATATTTTCTAGCTAAATAACCATCTAAGAAATCAGTTAAAGAACCGATAAGAAAGATAATACCACATATTAAATATTTACTATCTACTATTATTTTACCAGCTATTTGAAACTCTGGAAACGCTAGCCCTATTCTATTAATTGGAAAAACCATAATTATAATTAACAAAACAGAAAGTGCTATCCTACATATTGTTATTTTGTTTGGAACATTCATTAAATTAACATCTCCCTTCAACTATATAAAAATTATTATTTGTATATTTAACTTCTCTATCTTTAATAAATTTTATAATCAAAAATATTAAAATCACAAGAACTATAGTAGAAACTATATAAATTAAAGCATATTTTATTGTACTTGTATTTTTTCTTTTTATTGTATATGGAGAGACAACCTTTTTCTCTTCATTCTGACGTTCTAATATTTTAATTTCTCTTGTTTGTTCAAGAATTTCATCAACAGGGATTCTAGAAGTGTATCCAAAAATAAAATCATTAAATTTATCAATTATTTCATCTTCATCTAAATTTAAATACTTACTATATTTTTTTATAATGTCTTTCAAGAAAAAAACATCTTTAAAAGCATTCGCATTACCATCTTCTAAATTAGCGAGTTGACTTTCAGTAATATTTAAATCTTTGATGATTTCATCTTTAGATATACCAATAGTTTCTCTTGCAATTCTGAAACTTTCACCTATATCTTTCACTATATTTCTCCTATTTTCTTTATAATAATCTTTAATAAGCCATGTTCTGTTCCTAAAAGGTGACAAACATTTATCTAAGCTTTCGCTTTCTTTACTCCTTTATTATTCATTCGTAAAGATTCCCCTACCAATTTTGGGTTTCTCACTCGTGGGGTTTACCTCGTTCCACAACTATTATTCCTAATAGTCTCGTCTCTATGGCACTTTTATATCTAATATAATCAGTTCTTGATTAATTCGATGCCGTTAATATATTTCTATATTACCTAAGGTTATTTTTTCCCTTAGCACGAACACTACTTTCATTCCAGAAAGTGTGAGCATGGACTTTCCTCTACATAAAATATTATGCAGCGTTTGTCTAAAAAATTATTATTCACCGTATACTATTTTTTCTAAGTCACTTATTCTTTTAAGCAAATCTACGTTAGTAACACCTTTACTAGAGTTGGCTAACTCAATTGAAGATTTTAAGTTTCTTATTTCTGATTTTAATTTAGCATTATCTGTTTCCAAAGCTTTTATCTCTGTAATTAATCTCTTGGTAGTTGTCTCAAAGTCAATATAGTCCTTAATTATTAAATCTAAAAACTGATCAACTTCTTGAGGTCTGTATCCTCTAGCATCAACTTTAAAGTCTTTTTCAAGAATATCTCTGGCACTTAGAAACCTTTTATCCTCATACATTTTTTTAGCCTCTCTTCCAGGATAATTTTACGATATTTTTAACTTTTTGTCAATTAAAAAGCACACCCTTACAAAGAGCTGCTTTCATAATTTAAAATACACATCAATATCTCTTCATCAATTCTTTTGAAAATACTATTTAGATCTTTTATGCAATCGCCTCCATGAACAGAATACTACAATAATAAATATATTTCATTAGACTCGACAAAACTAGATTTTTTTCTATTTAAATTTTATTTTTTCGACTTTTGATGCAAAATCATTAGAATCTATATCAACCACTTGAATATTAAATAAAATTTCTTCACCATTATTATCAGAATTTATAATTTTATCTATTTCACTGTAATTAATTTTAATCATTTTTATTTTAGTCGTAGAATA
The DNA here is from genome assembly GCA_012512795.1 of Mycoplasmatota bacterium. Classification (GTDB taxonomy): domain Bacteria; phylum Bacillota_I; class Bacilli_A; order RF39; family UBA660; genus CAG-1000. The sequence continues at coordinate 1,625 of JAAZDL010000048.1, read as the reverse complement.
ATTTATATTTAAAGTAATATCTTTATCTTCTTCTATTTTATAAGATTTATTATATTTTTAATTGTATTCTTTCAAATAATCAGATACTTTTATTTTGCAGTTTGCCTCAGAACTATCTACTTCTTCAATTGTACAAGATTTTAATAAATCTTTTATAAAAACTATGTCATAATAAGTCATATTATATTCTTTTTGATAATTGACAGAATCAGTTTCAAACAGCGATCCTTCTTTCAAATAATATGTTTTGTTATTATAAAGCATATATCCTTCTTGATCCAAAACATTATCTTTACCTTCAAACAATACAACACTAGCATCTCTTGAATAATATAACTCTGATAATACATTATTTTCAGTCTTTTGAACTCTTAAACTATAGTTATCTTTTATATTACCAAATAGTTCAACTATAGTAGCTTTTTTTGTATCTTCAGTATTTGTATCGTTAGGCTTTTTATCACCACTGAGAGTATTACCAAACATTAAAAATATTATTGCAAAAATGAATATTAATCCAAAAATCATAATTTGATTATTAAGTTTTGATTTCTTTTCTTCCTCAGATAACTCTCTTTTAGTAAAAATTTCTTTTAACATAATTTTTCACCCATTAAACTTTCTTTCTTTTTTCCATTAATATAATCTCTTGAACTCATTTCTCTTTTTCCACTAGGCTTTAATCTAGTAATTATTATCTCTTTATCACCACATTTTACCCCTATTCCATCTTCATAAACATTTATTATTTCACCTGGAGTACCATTTGTTGATGTTCCTAAATGTGCTTCACATATTTTTATTACTTCATCATTTAATGTTGCATACGCTGTTGGAAATGGATATAAGCCTCTAATTTGATTGTTTACTTCTAAAGAAGAATTATTGAAGTCAATTTTTTCTTCTTCACGTTTTATATTATAAGCGAAAGTTACCTCTTCATCTTTTTGTTTAATTCTAGTGTTTGTTCCATCAAATATACTTGGTAACGTTTCAAGTAGTAAATCTCTTCCTAAAATACTAAGTTTATCATGTATAATACCTACATTACCAGTTTCCTTTATTTCTATTTCCTTTTGAGTAATAATATCTCCATCATCCATACCAGGAGCCATAAACATTATCGTAATACCTGTTTTAGTATAGCCATTTATTATTGCTCTATGTAATGGAGCTCCACCTCTTAATTTAGGCAGTAGTGATGCATGTACATTAATCGCCTTATATTTAGGTGTTTCAAGAAGTTCAGTTGGTATTATCTGTCCATAAGCACAAGTTATTATAATGTCAGGATTTTTACTTAGAATGTATTCAAACTCTTTTCTAATTTTTATTGGTTGATAAACCTCAATATTATTTTCTACTGCAACTTCTTTTACAGGAGAATATTTTAGCTCTTGCTTTCTTCCAACTAAAGCATCAGGCTGAGTAACAACCATAATTACATTAGTTTCTTTTATCAACATCTCAAGTACAGGAACACTAAACTCAGGAGTTCCCATAAACACAACTTTTTTATCTTTCATATTCTTCACCTTAATTCAATAAAATTATATCAAAAAATATTATTGCAAAAATGAATATTAATCCAAAAATCATAATTTGATTATTAAGTTTTGATTTCT
>JAAZDL010000047.1 GCA_012512795.1 Mycoplasmatota bacterium | reverse complement strand
TTATTTTCTCTTTGTTCATTAAATATATCAAATATGTTTTTACTTGTCAAGCATTTTTTTAATAATTATTTTCTTTCTCTTACATGAGGGAATAATAATACATCTCTAATTGAATCTTTTTCTAAAAATAACATACATAATCTATCAATTCCATATCCAATACCACCTGCTGGAGGCATACCATATTCTAACGCTTCAACAAAATCCATATCTATATCATTAGCCTCATCGTTTCCTAAATCTCTTTCTTTAATTTGTTCATTAAATCTTTCTAGTTGGTCAATTGGATCATTAAGTTCAGTATAAGCATTAGCAAATTCTTTACCTCCTATAAATAGTTCAAATCTTTGAACGAATCTAGGATCTTTAGGATCTTTTTTAGTAAGAGGACTTATTTCTATTGGATGTCCATGTAGAAATGTTGGTTGAATTAAATGTTCTTCACAATACTTTTCAAAGAATGCATTAACTATATGTCCATAACCAAAGTGCTCTTCAACTTCAATTTTATGTTCTTCAGCCAAAGCTTTTGCTTCTTCAAAACTCATATTCTTACTAAAATCTATATTAGTATGTTCTTTTATTAAATCTACCATACTAATTCTCTTCCAAGTGCCATCTAAGTTTATTTCATCTCCACACCAATTAAATATATATTTATTAAATACATTTTTAGCAATAGTTTTGAACATATTTTCAGTCATTTCCATCATACCTTCAAGATCAGAATATGCTAAATAAGCTTCCATTAATGTAAACTCTGGATTATGTTTAGTATCTACTCCTTCATTTCTAAATGTTCTTCCTATTTCATAAACTGCTTCCATACCACCTACTAATAATCTTTTTAGTGGTAACTCTAAAGCTATCCTTAAATAAAATTCCATATCAAGGGCATTGTGATGAGTGCTAAAAGGTCTTGCTGAAGCTCCTGATAAAAGTGGTTGTAAAACTGGAGTTTCAACTTCAGTAAATCCACGATCATCCATAAAGTTTTGAATTTGTCTAATTATTCTAGGTCTTAAAAATGCAGCACTTTTACTCTCTTCATTCATAATTAAATCTACATAACGTCTTCTGTATCTTTCTTCTACATCAGTTAAACCATGAAACTTTTCAGGTAATGGTTTTAATGCTTTTACTAAATGAGTATATTTAGTAGCTCTAATTGATAATTCACCAGTATGTGTAATAAATAAAGTACCAGTTATACCAACTATGTCTCCTAAATCAGCTTTATCAAATAATTCATATTCTTCTGGATCTACATTATCAAGTTTCATATATATTTGTATTTGTCCAAATTTATCTTGAATATGCATAAATCCAGCTTTTCCTTTTCCTCTTTTTGTCATAATACGACCAGCTACTACGACTTCTACATTTAAACTTTCTAACTCCTCAGGTGTTTTATTTGAATACTCATCCTTTATTGTTTTAGAGTTATGTGTTCTTTTAAAACTATCTCCAAAAGGATCCATACCTAAACTTCTTATTTTTTCTGCTTTTGAACGTCTTACTTGTTCTTGTTCTGTAAATTGTCTTTCCATATCTTTCATCTCCTTTAATCTCTTATTTTTATATGGGTTTCTTTTAATTGATTTTCAAATACTTCATTAGGACATCCCATTAATGCATCACTTCCGTTAGCACTTATTGGAAATGCAACCATTTCACGAATGTTTTCTTCATCTTTTAATGTCATAAGTATTCTATCTATTCCAGGAGCCATTCCTGCATGAGGTGGTGCTCCAAATTGAAAAGCTTTATATAATGAAGGGAATTTACTTTCAACAACACTTTCATCATAACCTGCTATTTCAAATGCTTTCTTTAATATTATAGGACTATAGTTTCTCTCCCCACCTGAGGCCATTTCTAAGCCATTACAGACAAAGTCGTACTGACAGGCAACTATTTCATCTGGTTTTATATTATTAAGTGATTCAAGACCACCACGTGGCATACTAAATGGATTATGTGTAAAATCATACTTTTCATCTTCTTCATTCCATTCATACATTGGAAAATCAACTATAATACAAAATTCATATTTACTCTTATCAATAAAATTTAATTCTTGAGCTAGTTTTAATCTTAAATTTCCACATAACTTATTAAACTTATCAGACTTTTGACCTATAATTATAAATACAACATTTTCTTTTTCAATATTTAATTGTTTTATAAGCTCATCTTTCTCAAAATCACTTAATACTTTAGAAAGAGAACCTATTAAGTTATTATCATCATCTAGTTTTAAATATCCTAATGTTTTAACACCATAACTTTTATATTCTTCTTCTAATTTTTTATACCATGAATTAGATTTATCACTAGAATCTACTTTAATAGACTTAACTTCCAAGTTATTAAACATATCAAGTTTATTATCTTTAAATATTTTAGTTATATTTTCTATTTCAAAAGGTATTCTTAAATCAGGTTTATCAGTTCCATATTTTTCCATTGACTCTTTATATGGTATTCTTCTAAATGGAACGGATGATACTTCTTTATTTCCAAATTGTTTAAATGTATCATAGAAAACTTTTTCTCCTATTTTAAATACATCTTCTTCAGTAGCAAAACTCATTTCAAAGTCTAATTGATAAAATTCACCATATAACCTATCGCTTCTAGGATCTTCATCTCTAAAACAAGGAGCTATTTGAAAATATCTATCAAATCCACTACACATTAATAATTGTTTAAATATTTGTGGAGCTTGTGGTAAAGCATAAAATTTTCCTTTGAACTTTCTAGAAGGTACAATAAAGTCTCTTGCCCCTTCTGGACTAGATGCTGTTAATATTGGTGTTTGTATTTCAATAAAATTTAAATCTTTCATAGTATTTCTTATAAAATCTATAACTTTAGATCTAAAAATTATATTTTCGTGCACTTCTTTATTTCTAAGATCTAAATAACGATACTTTAATCTAGTTTCTTCACTTGAAGTTTTTGATGTTTTAACTTCAAATGGTAATGTATTGTATACA
>JAAZDL010000046.1 GCA_012512795.1 Mycoplasmatota bacterium | reverse complement strand
ATAACCATTTCAACACCTGCAGGTAACTCAATTACACCAGTAACATCAGTTGTTCTGAAGTAGAATTGAGGTCTGTAGTTACCGAAGAATGGAGTATGACGTCCACCTTCTTCTTTAGAAAGAACATAAACACTAGCTTTAAATTTCTTATGAGGTGTAACACTTCCTGTTTTACATAGAATTTGTCCTCTTTCAACATCTTCTCTGTTAATACCACGAAGTAAAACTCCTGCATTATCACCAGCTTCAGCATAATCTAAAGATTTTCTGAACATTTCTATACCAGTTACTATTGATTTTCTTGTATCTCTAATACCAACGATTTCAACTTCATCATTAAGTTTTAGTTTTCCACGTTCTACACGACCTGTAACAACAGTTCCACGTCCTGTAATAGTAAATACATCTTCAATACTCATTAAGAATGGTTTGTCAGTATCTCTTACTGGAGTATCAACCCAAGTATCAACTGCAGCCATAAGATCTTTAATAGGTTGAACCCATTTTTCATCACCTTCAAGAGCTTTAAGAGCAGAACCACGAATTATTGGAGTATTATCTCCATCAAACTTGTATTCAGTTAGTAATTCTCTTACTTCCATTTCAACTAAGTCTAATAACTCTTGGTCATCTACCATATCACATTTATTGATGAATACTACCATTTTTGGTACTCCAACTTGACGTGATAATAGTATATGCTCTCTTGTTTGAGGCATTGGTCCATCAGTTGCACTTACAACTAATATTGCACCATCCATTTGAGCAGCACCTGTAATCATATTTTTTACATAGTCAGCATGTCCCGGACAGTCAACGTGAGCATAGTGACGTTTGTCAGTTGAATACTCAACGTGAGAAGTATTGATTGTAATACCTCTTTCCTTTTCTTCTGGAGCTTTATCTATTTGGTCATATGCCATGAATTCTCCAAAATATTTTGTAATAGCAGCTGTTAAAGTTGTTTTACCATGATCAACGTGTCCTATTGTACCAATATTAACATGTTCTTTTGAACGATCGAATTTTTGTTTTGCCATTTCTATTTCCTCCTTTTTTCAATATAAATATATTTTATCTAATACTTTACTTTTTTTCAAGTATAAATAACTTTTTTGCAAAACTAAGTATAAATTAATTTACACTGTTTTTCTTAATTATAGCCTCAGCTATATTTTTAGGAACTTCTTCATAATGATCAAAAATCATTTGATGATTTCCTCTACCTTGAGTATTACTTCTTAAGTTAGTTGCATAACCAAACATCTCTGAAAGAGGTACAAGTGCTCTTATAACTATATCTCTACCACGAGATTCATTACCAAGAGGTTTACCACGACGAGAAGTTAAGTCACCCATAACTGTTCCCATAAATTCCTCAGGAACAACTACATCAACATTCATAATAGGTTCTAAAATAATTGGTTGACATTTATTTTTAGTTTCCTTTAAAGACATTGATGCTGCGATTTTAAAAGCCATTTCTGATGAGTCAACATCATGATATGATCCATCATATAATGTACATTTTACATCAATCATTGGATATCCAGCAAGAATACCACCAGATAGTGCTTCTTGAAGACCTTTATCTACTACTGAAATATATTCACGAGGAACAACTCCACCAACAATTGCATCTACAAACTCATAACCTTTATCTTTATTAGGTTCAAATTTAATCCAAACATGTCCGTATTGTCCACGACCACCTGATTGTTTAATATATTTTCCTTCACAATTGCCTTCTGTTTTTATTGTCTCTCTATATGCAACTTGTGGAGTACCTATATTAGCATCAACATTGAATTCTCTTTTCATCCTATCAACAAGAACATCTAAATGAAGTTCACCCATACCAGCTATTAGAGTTTGTCCTGTTTCATGATTAGTACTTGCTCTAAACGAAGGATCTTCTTTAGCTAATTTTTGTAAAGCAATACTCATTTTTTCTTGGTCTGCTTTAGACTTAGGTTCTATTGCAAGTTCTATAACAGGTTCTGGGAAAGTCATTTTCTCTAATATAACTTGATTTTTCTCATCACATAGAGTATCTCCAGTAGTTGTATCTTTTAATCCTACAGCTGCTGCTATCTCTCCAGCATAAACTTCAGTTATTTCTTTTCTTGTATTAGCATGCATTTGAAGAATACGACCTATTCTTTCCTTTTCTCCTGTACTAGAATTCATTACATAACTTCCTGATTTTAATACACCTGAGTATATTCTAAAGAAAGTTAAGTTTCCTACAAATGGATCATTCATTACTTTAAAAGCTAAAGCACTAAATGGTTCAGTGTCACTTGCATGTCTTTCAATTGGATTGTCAGACATATCAGTTCCTTTAATAGCAGGTATATCAGTTGGATTAGGTAAATAATCAATTATTGCATCTAATGCTAATTGAATACCTATATTAGATTTAGCTGAACCAACTAAAACTGGGAATAATTTAACAGCTAAAGTTCCTTTACGAATTGCTGCTTTAATTTGTTCTACAGTTAATTCTCTTCCTTCTAAATAATCTTCCATTAATTTATCATCGAAATCAGCTATTTTCTCTATAAGTTCATTTCTTTTTTCTTCGCAAATTTCTTTCAAATCATCAGGAATCTCTATTTCTTCTTTAGTTTCATGTTCATCACCAGTAAAGTGATATGCTTTCATAGTAACTAAATCAATAATTCCATCAAAATTTTCCTCAGCACCAATAGGCCACTCAATTGCAACTGCATCGTCAGTAAGCCTGTCTTTTAAAGTATCTAAACTATATTTAAAATTAGCTCCCATCTTATCCATTTTATTTGCAAATATCATTCTTGGTACTAGCCATTCATTTGCTTGTCTCCAAACTTGTTCAGTTTGAGTTTCAACACCATTTTGAGCATCTATAAGTGCTATTGCACCATCAAGTACTCTTAAACTACGAGATACTTCAATTGTGAAGTCTACGTGTCCAGGTGTATCTATAATATTTAATCTGTGTTCTTTCCAATGTACAGTTGTAGCTGCACTTGTAATAGTTATTCCTCTTTCTTTTTCTTGCTCCATCCAGTCCATTTGGGCAGCTCCATCATGAGTTTCTCCAATTTTATGAATTTTTCCTGCATGAAATAAAACACGTTCCGTAAATGTAGTCTTTCCTGCATCTATATGAGCCATAATACCAATATTACGAAGTTTGTTTAATGCTACATCACGTGCCATACATGTTCTCCTTTCTTACCATCTATAATGAGCATAAGCTTTATTAGCCTCAGCCATTTTATGTGTATCTTCACGTTTCTTGCATGCTCCACCTGTTCCGGCAGATGCATCCATTATTTCGGCAGCTAGTTTTTCCGCCATTCCTTTTCCATTTCTAATTTTAGCATATTGTATTAACCAACGAAGTGCTAGTGCTTGAGCTCTTTCCTCTCTTACTTCTGTAGGTACAGAATAATTACTTCCACCAACTCTACGACTTTTAATTTCAAGTGCTGGTTTAATATTCTCAAATGCTTGATTATAAACTTCCATAGGATCTTTACCTGTTTTTTGTTTCACTATATCAAATGCATCATATAGTATTCTCTGAGCAGTTCCTCTTTTACCATCTTGCATAATACTGTTAACTAGTTTAGTAACCATTTTAGAATTGTATATTGGATCTGCTAAAACATCTCTTTTAATTGCTTGTGTCTTACGCATGTTAATTCTCCTTTCTTTAAGTTTTTATAATATTACTTTTTAGGTTTCTTTGTTCCGTATTTACTTCTTCCTTGACGTCTTTTATCTATACCAGCAGTATCTAAAGTACCACGTACAATATGATAACGAACTCCGATTAAATCTTTAACACGTCCACCACGAATTAAAACAACACTGTGTTCTTGAAGATTATGTCCTTCTCCTCCGATGTAACAAGTTACTTCATGACCATTACTTAATCTAACTCTTGCAACTTTTCTTAAAGCTGAGTTTGGTTTTTTAGGAGTCTTAGTAGACACACGAGTACATACCCCACGCTTTTGTGGTGAAGTATTATTAGTTCTTACTTTATCTTTAGAGTTAAAACCAACATTTAATACTGGACTTTTACTCTTTCTTACTTTTTGTCCTCTTTTTTTTCTTACTAATTGATTAATTGTAGGCATATTTTTCTCCT
>JAAZDL010000045.1 GCA_012512795.1 Mycoplasmatota bacterium | reverse complement strand
GGATATCAAGAATCAGATATAGTAAAATTATTCTTAATTGTTGGTTTTATGCTTGGAATGATTGCTATATATTATGGAGTTTGGTTATAAATATATTTAAACAAATATTTAATATTTGTTTTTTTATATGTTATAATTTAATAGTAGTGGAGATTTAAAAAATGAAAGAATACGAAAATGAGTTATACAATAAAAAAATAAAATTAGTAGCTGGTGTTGATGAAGTTGGAAGAGGTCCTCTTGTTGGCCCTGTAGTTGCTGCAGCTGTAATATTACCTCAAGATTTTTTTGATGAAAGGATAAATGATTCTAAAAAATTGACTGAGAAAAAAAGAGAAGAACTTTTTAATTTAATAAAAGAAAAAGCTATTAGTATTGCTATTGGTATAGTTGATGAAAAAGTAATTGATAAAATCAATATATATCAAGCAACTAAAGTTGCTATGAAAGAAGCTATTAATAATTTATCAGTAAAACCAGAACATATATTAATAGATGCAATGAAACTTGATATAAATCTTCCATCAACTTCGATTATAAAAGGAGATGCTAAAAGTCAATCTATAGCAGCTGCTTCAATAATTGCTAAAGTAACAAGAGATAAAATAATGTATGACTTAGATAAGATATATCCTGAGTATGATTTTAAAAATAATAAAGGATATGGAACTAAAAAACATATAATAGCAATTAGCAAACACGGAATAATTAAAGAACATAGAAAAACTTATAAACCTATTAGTAATTATATTTGATAATTGTAGTTGCATTTTTAATTATTATATCTTATACTTATCATAGAAGAATGGAAGGGTAATAATATGGGGAGTATTATTGCCCTTATTTTAAGGAGGAATTATATGAGTAAAGATGAAAAAATGCAAATACTTCAAGAATCTATTGAAAAAGAAAAAACTCTAGCTAATCTATCTAAAACACTCGAACTATCAGAATTTGAAGTACTTGGTTATGTTAGAGAATTGAAAAATAAAGGGGTAAATATAAGCTATTATGAAAAAAATGGTGAAGCATTTGTAGTAAGAAATGACCATCCTGATTTTTCAAAAGAAAACAGTTATCGTATTGAAGAAAATATTGATGAAGTTACTAAAGTAGCTGTTATTTCTGACTTAAGATTTGGATCTAAACATGAACAAATAGCAATATTAAATGATATGTATAAAAAGTTTGCTGAAAGTGGAATAAAGTATGTTTTAATAGCTGGAAATTTGATTGAAGGTATATATACAGGAAATGACGCTTTAGAATTTGGACGTAGTTTAATAACAAATGATGCTATGGCACAGGCAGATCATTTAATAGAATTCTTCCCTAAAGTTGACGGAATAAAAACACTTTTTATAACTGGTAAAAATGAACATAAATGTAGTAAAAAATTAAACGTTGGAGAATACATAGCTAAAAATAGGAACGATATGATATATCTTGGACCTAAAAGTTGCACAGTGTATTTTAATAACGTTTCTTTTAAATTAGAACAATTAAAAAAAGGAGATGCGTATACTATAGCGTATCCTCCTCAAAAATATAGTAGAAGTATGTCTAGTTATGAAGACTTTGATGTTGTTTTATTAAGTGGAACATTAAGTGCACAACATTTTCCACAAATAAGAGATACACAAATATTTGCTATACCATCTGTAGTAGAGAGAACTCCTAAAATGGTGGATGTAAATCATCAAAATACTATAGGAGCACTTCTTTTTGATATACATTATTCTAAAACAGGAAAGTTAAAACGATTAGTGCCAACTGTTTCTCCTTATTATGTTCCTAGTAAAGAAAATTATTTAACTGTAAAAAAATTAAATATGGTGCAAAATGAAAAAGGAGAATTAGTAAGTTTAAATGAAGAAATTAAGAATTCTCATGCTTACTTTGATCGCTTAGATAAAATATATCGTCTTATGAAAAAAGAGCAGTCTTTTGATAGTTTAAAAAATAAACTTGATATGAAAGATGAGGAATTAATTGGTGTTATTGATATATTACAAGAATATGGAAGACCAATTGAAATAGTTGATGTAAATGGGGAACTTGTAGTAAGAAAGTTTTTTCAAAAAAGGCATCATTATGAAATAAAACCTCCTAAAGAAGAATTACATAAAAAAGAATTATTTGTAGCTTCTGATACTCATTATGGACTG
>JAAZDL010000044.1 GCA_012512795.1 Mycoplasmatota bacterium | reverse complement strand
TAAGGTGGTACCGCGGATTATCCGTCCTTAAGTTATAATATTTTTTTTATAGGAGGAAAAATGATAGAAAAACTAGAGAAAATTAAGGCTAAAGCACTTAAAGCAATTGAAGAGTGTAATGATGAAACTTCAATTAATAACACTAAATCTGAATACTTAGGTAAAAAAAGCGAATTTAATAAAATAATGTCAGATATGTGTACTTTATCAAATGAAGAAAAAAAAGAAGTAGGGGCTAAATCAAATGAGATTAGAACTATTATTAATGATGCACTTGAAAGTAGACTGAAAGCTATTAAAGAAGCAATTTTAAATGAAAGATTAGAAAAAGATAAAATTGATTTAACTTTACCTAGTAGAAAGTTTAAAACAGGAAGTAAACATCCAATAAATATAGTTATTGAAGAGATTGAAGATTTATTTATTTCTATGGGATATGATGTTGTAGATGGACCTGAGGTTGAAACTGATAAAGTATGTTTTGAAATGTTAAATGTACCTAAAGGTCATCCTGCAAGAGATGCACAAGATACATTTTATATAAATGATGAGATGCTACTAAGAACTCAAACATCAACAATGCAAATAAGAAGTATGCTTGCTAATGTAGATAAAAAACCATTTAAGTTAATATGTCCTGGTAAAGTATATAGAAGAGATGATGATGCTACACATAGTCATCAATTTACTCAAATAGAAGGACTAGTAGTTGGGGAAAATATATCACTTTCTGATTTAAAAGGGACATTAGAAACTCTATGTAAAAAGTTATTTGGAAATGATAGAGAAATAAGATTTAGAGCTAGTTATTTTCCTTTTACTGAACCGAGTTATGAAGTTGATGTATCATGTTTTGTATGTAACTCTAAAGGTTGTTCTTTGTGTAAAAATACAGGTTGGATTGAGATATTAGGAAGTGGAATGGTTCATCCAAATGTATTAAACGGATGTGGATTTGATTCAAGTAAATATACTGGTTTTGCTTTTGGACTTGGTGTTGAAAGAGTAGCTATGTTGAAATATGGAATTAATGATATAAGATTGTTTTATACTAATGATTATAGATTCTTAAAAAATTTTGACAGAAAGGAAATATGATTATGAAACTAAGTAGAAATTTTGTGAATGATTACACTAATTTAACTAACACTGATATGAATGCGTTAGCAGAAAGTATGGTTAGAATTGGTAATGAGTATGAATCAATAAAAAAGTTAGTAGATACTGATACTTTAATTATAGGTGAAGTTAAAGAATGTAGTAGGCATCCTGAAAGTGACCATTTAAATGTATGTAAAGTAGATATTAAATCTGAAATACTAAACATTATTTGCGGAGCACCTAATGTTAAAAAAGGTATAAAAGTCATAGTAGCAACAGATGGAACTAAACTTCCGGGTGGTACTATTAAAAAAACGACTATATTAGGATATGAATCAAATGGAATGATTTGTTCATTATCTGAACTTGGAATTGAAAATAAATTCTTAAAGAAAGAAGATGTAGATGGTATCCATGTTTTAAACACTGAAGCTCCAGTAGGAGAAGATGCTATTAAATATTTAGAGATGGATGATGTAATAATTGATTTTGAACTTACATCTAATAGAGCAGATGAACTAAGCATGCTCGGTCTTGCCTACGAAGTATCAGCTCTTACAAAAGAAAAGGTTATTCTGCCAAATATAAATTATAAAGAGTTAGATGAAGATATAAACTCATCATTAAGTTTAAAAATTGAAACTGATAATGTATATACTTTTTTAGCTAAAAAAGTTAATAATATAGAAATAAAAGAAAGTCCAACTTTTATTAAAAATAGACTTATAGCTTGTGGTATAAGACCAATTAACAATGTAGTGGATATATCAAACTATGTAATGTTAGAAACTGGACAGCCTCTTCATTATTATGATGCTGATAAATTAGGAGCAGTTATAGGTGCTCGTATGGCAAAAGATGGAGAATCAGTATTAACATTAGATTCTATTAAAAGAATATTAACTAAAGATGATATAGTAATAACCGATGGAGAAAAGGCAATTGGTTTAGCTGGAGTTATGGGTGGGTATGATACTGAAATAACTAAAGATACTAAAAATATAGTTATAGAAAGTGCTATATTTAATCCTCTTAATATCAGGCAAACATCTAAAAAACTTTTAAGAAGTGAAGCAAGTATAAGATTTGAAAAAATACTTGATGTGAATAGAACTTATTTTGCAATTGAAAGATCTTGCCACTTACTTGAAAAATATGCTGGTGGCTTTGTAGAAAAAGGAATTTTAGAGCATAATAACATATCACGCGAAGATAAAGTGATAGAGATAACTTTAGATAAAATAAATTCAGTATTAGGATATGAATTTAAATGTGATGATATTATAGAAGTGTTTAATAAACTTGATTTTGTATCAGAATGTAAAAAGAATAAATTTGTTGTAACAATACCAACAAGAAGAGTAGATATTTCAATCGAAGAAGATTTAATTGAAGAAGTTGGTAGAATATATGGCGTTGATAATATAAAGGGAACATTACCAGTATTTGAAAGTAGCGCAGCAAATTATAATAAAACTAATAGAATAATTAGAGATAAGATGGTTTCTCTTGGTCTTAACGAAGTAATTACATATTCTCTTATAAATGTAAAAGATGTATTTAAGTTTACTAATGATGAATTTGGTTTAATAAAAGTTCTTTCTCCTATGACTGAAGAGAGAGTTGTTTTAAGACATAGTTTAATAACATCAATTTTAGGTGTGTATGACTATAATAAATCTAGAAATATTAAAGATCTATCAATATTTGAGATTGGAACTAGTTTTTCTCTAATAGAAGGAGAGTATATTGAAGAAAATAAATTATCTTGTTTATTAGCAGGTAAATATATTTCCGGTATAAATTCAGAAGAATATGATTTTTATACAGTTAAAGGTATAATTGAAGAACTATTAGATTATTTAGGATTAAAAAATAGATATTCATTTGTAAGTGGAAATTTACCTGAAGAGATGCACCCATCAAAAAGCGTATATATTAATGTAAATGGGAAAATAATTGGTTTGTTTGGAGCTGTACATCCAAATATATATAAAGAAGATGTGTATGTTGCTGAAATTAATTTAAGTTCTCTTTTAGAAATTAAAACTGGTAAATTGAAATATAAAGAGTTTTCAAAGTATCCTGGAATTTCAAAAGATTTAGCATTTATAATATCTAAAAATATTAATAGTGAAGATGTAGTTTCAACTATTAAACAAACTGGGGGAAAATTGTTAAAAAGTGTAGATGTATTTGATTATTATGAAGGAGAAAAAATTGATAATAATAAAAAGTCTATTGCTTATAATTTATATTTTGAAAGTTTTGATAAAACATTAACAGATGAAGAAATTAACCAAGTATTTGATAAGATAATTGAAAATGTTGCTAAAAAACATAATGCTATATTAAGAGATAAATAATAAATATATTACATGTAAAGGAGAAAAAATGAAAATAATACAAGAAAATGAATGTTATGTTCAAGGTGCAGATTTGGAGCATCTAATATGTAATGATGAGAATTTTCCAACTAGTATATATTTTGAAGCATACGAAAATACCACAAAATTAAATAAACTTAATGATTTTGTTAAAATAACAACTGCGAAAGCAATTGAATATTTAAAAAATAGTGATAAAATTATGGATTTTGATTATCTTAATTCGCTTAGTATTATTGAACTATATGATTTAGAAAAATATATTAAAAGAGAAATGGCTGATGTATATGATTCTGATGAAGTTCTTAATAACGATGAAAAAGCATCAGTTAAAATAAAAGCATATAAAGAATTAAGAAGAAGAGAGTATGAATTAAATCAAATTCGTGAAATGATAGCTTTTAAAAAAGGAAAGTCTAAACTTGCTTATCCTTCAAATATATATATGCCAATTTGTGAAGATGAGGAAACTAATTCAATGACTATTGAAGAGTATGCTTCAAGAATGGATAATGAAAATTATTTAAAGTTATTTAGAAAAAATAATCAAGTAAAATAAACTTGATTATTTTCTTTTGTTATTAATATAAAAGTACTACAAAAAATTATATATATATGATAAAATGTATAAGGAGGATAGTATATGGATAAAGTAACAATAATAATATTTAGCACTTTTGTTTTTTTGCTTATTCTTTTATTTGTCCTTACAGTAATAATAAAATCTAAAAGAAGAAAAAATATTATACAGACAATTGATAAACTTACTACGGAAAAAAATCTTATTATATCAGCATCTCTTATAAGTGAACTTGCTAAATCTACTAAACTTGCAAATAATAAAAAACAAGAAAAAGAAATAGAAAAAAGATATAAATTTTTAAAAAGGGTATGGAAGTTAGATGAAGAATAAAAAAATTAGTATTAATGTTTTTATGTTCATCTT
>JAAZDL010000043.1 GCA_012512795.1 Mycoplasmatota bacterium | reverse complement strand
AATAATTTAACTGACAGGGAAGCAAAATATATACAAGAGTTATTTGAAACATCAGGAGCACTTAAATATGCTACTGATAAAATGAACGAACTATTTAATAAGTCAAAAGAACAAATAATTAATACTAAAATAAATAATGAAGTTAAAGGAATACTTCTCGGATTTATCACTTACTTGGAATTAAGAGAAAAATAGTTTCGTAAATTGAAACTATTTTTGTTTTATTGTACCTTTTGTTATATTTCTATTTTGATATGACTCTAAAGCCTCATCAAATTCTTTTTCATCAAAATCCGGAAAACAAGTATTAGTAAAATATAATTCAGAATAACTTATACTATAAAGCATAAAATTACTTAATCTTAGTTCACCACTTGTCCTTATAAGTAAATCTATAGCAGGTAGTTCATTATATAGATAATTATAAAAGCTTTCAACTGTTATATCTTCTAATTTAATTTTACCATTTTTAAAACTTTCTGCTATTAGTTTTGAAGCATCAACTATTTCAGCTTGCCCACCATAGTTTAAACATATATTTAAAATTCCACCATCACAGCTAATCGTTTCCATTTCAAGTTCTTTCATTGAATCATACACAGTATCAGATAAAGGTTCTTTTCTACCAGAAAAAACAACTTTTACATTATTTTGAACAAAATATTTGATTTCTTTTTTAAATGAAGTTAAAAATAAGTCCATTAAATAATCAACTTCTTCTTTTGGCCTTTGAAAATTTTCAGTTGAAAACGCAAAAACACTTAAAATTTTTACTCCTTTATTTAATATATGAGTAGCGGTTTTCTTTAGTCTTTTATAACCCATATAATGGCCATAAGTTCTTTCTCTTCCTTTAGCAGTAGCCCATCTACCATTTCCATCCATTATTAATCCAACATGATTGGGTATGTTTTTTGTTGTCATTTTATTTCCTCAAATCTATATTCCTGCTTTACATCAGGATATTTTATTTTATCAACTTTACTGACGAACATATCATATGGTCTAACCCATACTTTAGTCCTATCAAGAACATCTTCATATATAACAAGTTTTTTTAATTCTTCATCATTATTACTTTCAGAATCATATCCAATAGCAATTACTTTATATTCATTTCCCTTGAAATGTCTATACAACTTTCCTACATTGACTTCCATAGATTCCCTCTTTCTTTTACTATTATACTAAAAATTAAATTTATTTAATATAAAATACATTTTTTTGACACTTTTTATATATTTTATAGTATAATTATTACGCCAAGGTGGTGGGATATATATGATAACTAATATTGATAAATTAATTAACGAAAAGAAATATAGTGAAATCAAACATCTATTAGGCGATATGAATGAGTATGATATATCAGAAATTATAGAAAAACTACCTAAAAACGAATTAGTTAAGGTTTTTAGATTATTAAAAAAAGATATAGCAGCTGATGTTTTTTCATATTTAGATAATGATACTCAAGGAACAATAATCTTACTATTAACTGATAATGAAGCAGTAGACATTATTAATGATATGTCTGCTGATGATGCTACTGATTTAATTGATGAAATGCCTGCAAATGTAGTTAGTAGATTACTTGGTAAAGTAAATAAAGATATAAGAAAAAACATAAATTTACTTTTAAAATACCCAGATAATTCAGCAGGAGGAATAATGACTGTTGAATATTTAGATTTAAAAGAAAGTAGTACTATAAAAGAAGCTATAAATAAAATTAAAAGAGAGCACGGAAATAAGGAAACTATAAATACATGTTTTGTAACAGATAAAAGCAGAAAATTAATTGGAACTGTCACTTTAAAAGACTTAATAATCAATAAAGAAGAACTTACACTAAGTGAAGTAATGGATACTGACTTTATGTTTGTAAACACTCTTGATCATCAAGAAGAAGTTGTACAAAAAATAAGAGATTATGATCTTACTTCAATACCAGTTGTTGATTTAGAAAACAAATTAGTAGGTATAATCACTATCGATGATGTTATAGATATTATTGAGGAAGAAACTACTGAAGATATTGAAAAAATGGCAGCCATATTGCCTACTGAAAAAAGTTATATGAAACTCTCAGTGTTTGAATTATGGAAAAGTAGAATACCATGGCTTTTATTATTAATGATTTCTGCTGCTTTTACAGGAAAGATAATACAAAACTATGAATTAGCTCTTACAAGTTATGTAATCTTAACATCTTTTATACCTATGTTGATGAATACAGGAGGTAACGCAGGAAGCCAATCATCAGTTACAATAATTCGTGGTTTATCTATTGGAGAAGTTTCTTATAAAGATATATTTAAAGTTATGTTTAAAGAATTTAAAGTATCTATATTAGTAGGTTTAACTTTAGCACTAACTAACTTTATAAAACTATTAGTTATAGATAAAGTAAACTTAAATATAGCAATAGTTGTATGTACAGCATTAGTAGTAACAGTAGTCATAGCTAAACTAGTAGGTTGCTCACTACCAATTATTTCTAAAAAGTTAGGATTTGATCCAGCTGTTATGGCTAATCCATTTATATCAACTATAGTTGATGCAATATCATTATTTGTATTCTTTAAAACAGCTTTAATTATTTTACAAATATAAAACAACTATTAATTATAGTTGTTTTTATTTCTATATAATATTTATCTTGTAGTTTGATATGTTACAGAAATA
Organism: Mycoplasmatota bacterium; assembly: GCA_012512795.1. Taxonomy (GTDB): domain Bacteria; phylum Bacillota_I; class Bacilli_A; order RF39; family UBA660; genus CAG-1000. Next base: position 2,129 of record JAAZDL010000043.1, on the reverse strand, counting down.
GATCTACTATATTGGTTAGCCATAACACATCTTCCTTCTTTCTTCTTTAAGTCTTTTATTCTCTTTTCAAGTTGTCTAATATCAGACTTTAAATGAAATCTATTAACTGCTGCTTTTATTCCTTTTTTATTTTTTAAATCATTTAATTCTTTTTTTGATGTAATTATATCAGACCTATAATCAGATCTTTTGTTTCTATTTTCAATTCTATTTTCAACATACTCCATTTCACGTTGTAAATTTGACAAATATGCATCATGCTCTACAGCTTTCTTATTAATGTATTTTTCAGTTCCTTTATTTAATATCTTAGTTTGTTTTGTTTCAAGTTTTCCTTGTTTCTCTCTTAATTTATTAATTTTCTTTTGAACTTTAGCCATTTTAGAATAGTTTCTTTTCTTTTTAAATTTGCTTTTATATTGAGACCCTAATTCATCTAGTCTATCTAATTCTTTATACTTTTCAGCAAGCTTATTATCTTGTTTTTCTATTTTATCATCATAAAAACCAACCACTCCTCTTCTAAGTGGACTTAAAGTATTTTCCTCAACATTTTTAATTGCTGCCTCATACTCACCCTTAGCTTGTTTTAGGCCATTACCAAGTGCTATTATAACTTTTCTATCTTCTGCTAAGTAACTTTTTGTAGCCATTCTTTTAGAAAGTTCATCATATTTTTGTTGAAGCTTTGTATAGTTATCGATAAAATCCTTATGCATTTTAGTTGTTTTAGCAGAAACATCTAAAACATGAATATCTTTAGAATATAATATTCTTTCAACTTGACTCTCTGAAAGATCATAATCAAGATTAGTTGCTGGAATGTTTAGTTTATTGCATATTTTAAGCATATCTTTTTCTGATGTAACAGGTAGCCTATATTTGTTTTGAACTTCTCTTAATTTCATACTTATTCACCAATATTTTCTTCTAATTCTTCAACTATTTCATCAATTTCTTTATTAATGAAATCTATTTCTGCTTGCACAACAATAGTATCTAAAGAATATGAGTCTTCAGTTTCGTTTAGTATTGAAGCAAATATACTATCTTCATTATCATTGACAGTATAAATTATAAAAGTTTTATTAAATTCATCAGACTCAATTATATCAAGAACATTAACATCCACTTGTGTTCCATCTTCAATGCTGACAGTTAATACATTACTTAGTTCCTCTTCCATTACTAACCTCCGTTATTCTATATAAATCATATCAAAATATAATATATTTTACAACAAAAAACACTAAATATTGTTTTTAATGCTTTTTTAGTTTAATAGTTGCTATATCTTTAGATGAGACTCTATCTAACATATTAAATAATAAATTGTCATGAGCAAACTTTCTAACTCCTCTAGTTACTATCATATTTGAATTTTCAACACTATGAACTCCTCTACATTTATCTACTACAGAAATAATGTAATCTCTTTTTCTCTCTCCATCACTTACATCTATACCTAAATCTGTTTTTTTAAAAATCATATGTTGTAACCATTTTGGTATATAGCCATCATGTCTATGACCAGTTAAAATCAAATCAATATTTGCAAGCTTACTTCTTAATTCTTTTAGTACTTCTATATTACTGATAAGATCAGGAGAATGTGTTAAAAGTATATTATATTTATTATCAGAAAAGACTAAGTTAGCATTATTGTAATCTTCAACAAACATACTAACCCAATCTTCATAGTTTATTTTATAGTATGCCTCAACTCTTGGAGAAAAGCCAGAAACAGTTATATCTCCTAAGTCTACAGTTTGTTTTTCTAATCTTGAATCTAATATTGTAGCTCCTGTTTTATCATAAATAGTTTTCAAAAAATTAACAGAATAACTTGAGTTAGATTTTTTACCACTTTTAAACTCATGATTTCCAAGACTAATATATGTTGGCGCAATATTATTTAAATCATATAACAATTTCAATAATATTTCAGAATTATCATAATCTAAAAAATCATCAGAAGTATATACAATATCTCCAGGTAAAAATATATAATCAGGATTACTTTCTTTAATTTTTTCTTTCAAAACGTTCCATAATTTTAAGGGAGCTGTATTTGTAACATGTATATCAGATAAAAGAGAAAAGACATAGTCTCTTCTCACTTTTTTATT
>JAAZDL010000042.1 GCA_012512795.1 Mycoplasmatota bacterium | reverse complement strand
ATTATTAGTATTATTTCTAGAACACCAATTAAAATAAATAGTATCATAACTTTAATATTAGGTTTTTTAATTTTAATTTTACTTATAAATAACATTCCTACTAACACTAACATTATTCCATAAACAAGAACAAAATATTCACCTAAGAACTTTTTGAATATAAAGATAAAAGGAAATATTAATGCTGATGAAGTAACAGGTAGACCAGTATACTCTTTTACTGGAGAATTGCTTTTTCTATTAATTTCCAATACATTAAAATATGCAAGTCTTATTAAAGCAGCTAATGGATAAAATATTAATATTGGAATTAATGTAGGTTTATTAATTCCTAAAGAAAATCCTATAACAGCTGGCAAAACTCCAAAACAAACTAAATCAGATAAACTATCAAGCTGTACTCCGAAATGTTTTTCATCATTTGTTCTGCTTTTTTTAGTCCTTGCTACTTTGCCATCAAACATATCACATAATCCAGAAAACATTAAACATAATATTGCAGGGAATGTATGCCCTGTTATTGCTAGAAATATCCCACTTATGGAAGATGCAAATCCTAAATATGTTAATAAAACTGTATAATCATAAAATCCGATCATTTCTACACCTCTTCTTAATTAATTATACAAATAATTCACATAAAAATCAAACTATACTGACATTTTTCAAAAAATAAATAAGAAGAGTACTTTCTTCTTATTTAACTACTATATTAACAATTTTATTAATTATTACTATTTCTTTAACTATTTCTTTACCTTCGATATGTTTTATAACATTTTCTTGAAGTTTAGATAGTTTAATTAATTCTTCTTCAAAAGTGTCAATAGGAGTATCAAATGTAGCTCTTAATTTACCATTAACTGAGCATGCTATACTTACAGTTGATTCAACTATTTTAGACTTATCATAATTTGGAAAATCACTTTCATAAAAAGGTTCACCGAGATTCATAATATCATTTAGTTCTTCAGTTATATGAGGAGCTATTGGATTTAATAGATGAAGTAAAGTTCTATAGTCTTTTTTACTAATGTTTTCCATCTCATCATAATTATTTACAAGTATCATAAGTGCTGATACTGCTGTATTATAATTCATAGTATTTATATCTTCTATTACTTTTTTAATAGTTTTATTTATTTTAACTTCTAAAACATCAGTATATAGATTAGAGTTATTTACTTTTTCTTTTAATCTATAAACTTTATCTAAAAATCTTTTACATCCTTTAAGTCCATTTTCACTCCATGATGCATCTTTTGAATAATCACCAATAAACATTTCGTAAGTTCTAAGAGCATCTGCTCCATATTCTTTAACCATATCATCAGGGTTTACTACATTATTTTTAGATTTACTCATCTTTTCACCGTTTTCACCAAGTATCATTCCGTGAGCAACTCTCTTTTTAAACGGTTCTTTTGTAGGCACTAATTTTTGATCATATAGAAATTGATGCCAGAATCTTGCGTATAGTAAATGTCTAGTAGCATGTTCCATACCACCATTATAATAATCTACCATACCCCAATATTTTAACGCTTCCATATCAGCAAAAGTTTTATCATTATGTGGGTCAGTATATCTAAGCCAGTACCAACTAGAACCAGCCCAGTTTGGCATTGTATCAGTTTCTCTTACTGCTTTACATCCACATTTAGGACAAGTAGTATTAACCCAATCTTTTACATTAGAAAGAGGACTTTCTCCATTTTCAGTAGGTTCATATGAAGGCACATCAGGTAAAATAAGAGGTAAATCTTTTTCATCAAGAGGTACCCATCCACATTTATCACAATGTACCATTGGTATTGGCTCTCCCCAGAATCTTTGACGACTAAAAATCCAATCTTGCAAACGATAATTTATTGTCTTCTTTCCACTACCTTCATCTTCTAAAAATTTAATTATTTTATTAATAGATTCCTCTTTATTTTTAATACCATTTAATATGCCAGAATTAATCATTGTTCCTTCAAAAACAAATGCAGAAGGATTTAATAAATCATTAAATACACTACTATGAAGTTCATCATTAACAAGACTTAGTATTTCTTCTTTACTCTTCCACATGATATTAAAATTATTTTTTTCATCTTCATCTAAAGATTGATCTTTCTTTTCATAACTATTTAATTCAAATAACAAACCTGTTGCCATAATTTCATAAGCTTTATTTTTATTATAAGCATAGTAGTGATGATTAATTGGAAAGCTTTCACTAATAAAAGTAATATCATTATACCCAGTTTCTTCTTTAATCTCTCTAATTGCACATTCAATAGAACTTTCGTTTTCTTTTTTAGTTCCACCTACAAATAAATAGCCACCTTTTTCTTTCCAATTAAGTGTCAAATATTTATCTTTTTTCTTATCATAGACAACAGCAACAATACTTTCTTTATAACTTTCATTTTCTCTTGAAGTTCCCGTTTGTTTAGCAATTACTGGTTTTATATTTATACCAAATTTAGTAGCAAATGCAAAATCTCTATCATCGTGAGCTGGAACAGCCATAATAGCTCCAGTACCATAATTAGATAAAACATAATCACTAATCCAAATTTCAATTGTTTCATTGTTTACAGGGTTTATTGCATATAGTCCTTCTAGTTTAACTCCAGTTTTTTCTTTTGTTAAATCAGTTCTTTCTATTTCACTTTTTGAAGAAGCATATTTTTTATATTCTTCTACTTCGTTATAATTTTTTATTTTATCTTTATATTTTTCTAAATATGAATGTTCTGGAGATACAACCATAAAAGTTACTCCAAATAAAGTATGAGGTCTTGTTGTAAAAACTTTTAATACATCTTTTGTATCTTTTATTTTAAAGTCAACTTCTGCTCCTTCACTCTTACCTATCCAGTTTATTTGTGCTGTTTTTATTTTATCCATAAATTCAGTTTCATCTAACCCATCAAGTAATCTTTGTGAATAGTTACTCATTCTAAGCATCCATTGTTCTTTTAATTTCTTAGTTGTTGCTGTTCCGCATCTTTCACATACCCCACCTTCAGAATCTTCATTAGAAAGACCAGTTAAACAATTAGGACACCAATTAATCTCTTTTTCAGCTTTATATGCTAATCCTGCTTTAAAAAATTGTAAAAATTGCCACTGAGTCCATTTATAATATGTTGGATCAGTTGTTGAAAATTCCCTTTCCCAATCAAATGAAAAACCTAGTTTAATCATTTGTCCTTTAAATGTATTAATACAAGTCTCAACCATTGATGAGGGGTATACTTTGTTTTTTATAGCATATTGTTCTGCAGGTGCACCAAAAGCATCCCATCCCATTGGAAATAAAACATTAAATCCTTGCATTCTTTTCATTCTTGCCATGGAATCTAATGCAGTGTAACTTCTTACATGTCCAACATGCAAACCACTTCCACTTGGATAAGGAAACTCTACTAAAATATAATATTTTTCTTTGTCACTTCCATTTATAGCATGAAAACAATTAGCCTTGTTCCATTTTTCTTGCCATTTATTTTCTATTACTTTAAAATCATACATTATTTATTTTCCTTTCTTTTAAAACTTCTTCCTACTATTTCATATACTGAATAGAGCATTATCATAATAATTACAAAACTTATTAACATTGACCAAATAATACTATCAATATATATTACTATAGTAGATGTAAAGGCTAGTATAAATGAATTCATTAGTGTTAAAGCTCTAAGTAATGATGTATATTTAGTTTTTTTCATATCTAGATCAAATCTAGATATAAAATATTTTATTTCATCGTTTTTCTTTATTTGACTATATGTTCTCCTTTTTTTATTTAAAAATACAGTATATATTAAATAAAACAATAAAAATAAAAGTAAAAAATCCAACACAGCGTTAAAATAAATATTATCTATCATATTAACTATCCTTTCAAAAATAAAAACTTTATAATTTAAGGGTGAGTATATACCCACGGTACCACCTTAATTCATAAAGTTTTATGCAGCTTTAATTGTTAACGCCAATATACGTTATTTCTAAAAAAGCAAGTTCAATACTATTTATATTAGTTTTCACCAACCACTAATTCTCTACTTATAAAATTATATCTACTACTCTTTTCTCACTGAAATATGCAAGTATTATACTATATTTGAGCAACATATTCAAGTAACTTCATAAACATTTTAACAAACACTGTAGGTAGTCCTTTTCTTTTAAGTTTTCTAATAGCGATTCTCTTAGCTTTAATATCACTCTTACTAAATACAATAGAATCAATTTCTTCTTTTAATTTAGTTTCAATTTTTAAATCACTTATAATACTTTCAAGATCTTCGTTTATTACTCTATATGCCTCTATTTCTATATCTTTACCTTTACAATAAACAAATATTTTACTTGTAGTTGGTAAAGCATCAAATTCAATAACAAAATCATTATCATCAGTATATCTTCTATATGGAACATTTATTTGATCACAAAATACTTGAACATTATCAGTAAATTTAGTATTTCTAAAGACTACTACATAATTTCTCTTTTCTGGTATTACACCTATTTTACCTTCTACTGGTTCAATAGAAACAGAAAAATCATTTTCCTTATAATAATAATTTATCTCCGTTGTAAAACTATATCCTTCTTTATACATAGATGAAGTTCCATCATCTTCATAAAGTTTATAAGTATTACTTCTTCCAGGAAATATATGTAATTCTAAAGTTTTTGGTGATGATGTGTCATTAATGTTATTTGCATCTAATTTAGCAAGAGGTATTATTGCACCAGTTTTAGCATATACTGGATAATCTTCATCTTTATAAAAAGTAACATATCTATTTCCACCAATAAACTTTTTGCCTGTTTTAAAATCATACCATACACCATTTGGCAAAAATATTCTATGAACTACTCTATTCATAACTTCATCCTTAGGATCAGTTATAGGAGCTACAAAAAGTTCACTACCAAAATAAAATTCATTTTTATATAGTGGTTCATCATAAGTTTCAGGATATTTATAGTATAGCGGTTGAATAAGTGGTGACCCAAAAGAAGAATATTTTTTAGCTTCACTATATAAGTATGGGATAAGTTTATGTCTAATTCTCGTATAATCCATAACTATCTTATATGTTTTAGCATCCCATTTCCATGGCTCTCTTTTATAATACTTTCCAGCTTCACTAGATAACCTAAATATAGGACTATATACTCCAAGCTGTACATATCTCATATAAAGCTCACTATCTTCTATTCCACCTTTATACCCACCTATATCATGACTCCACCAAGATACGCCTATATTAGCTGCTGTTGCATTAAAAAATGGTAATAATTTTAATGTTTTCCAACTTACAATAGTATCTCCTGAATATAAT
>JAAZDL010000041.1 GCA_012512795.1 Mycoplasmatota bacterium | reverse complement strand
TGATAAAGATAGAAAATATTAACAAATATTTTTATAGACATAAGAAAAATGAAATACACGTAATTAATAATACTTCTCTTGAATTAGAAGAAACTGGGTTAGTGGCTCTACTTGGCCCTTCAGGATGTGGTAAAACTACTCTTTTAAATGTTATTGGTGGTCTTGATAAAGTAAATAAAGGTAAGATTTATATTAATGGACAAAAAATAACTAGAAGAAGAAGTTCTAAAGTAGATAAAATTAGAAATTTAAATATTGGATATATATTTCAAGACTATTATTTAATTGACTCAATGAGTGTTTTTGACAATATAGCATTAGCACTAAAAATAAATGGTATTAAAAATAAAGAAGAGATTAAAAAAAGAGTAAACTTTGTTTTAGAAAAAGTTGGTATGTATAGATATAGAAATAGATATGCTAATATGCTCTCAGGTGGTGAAAGACAAAGAGTAGGCATAGCTAGAGCTATAGTAAAAGACCCTAGTATAATAATAGCTGATGAACCAACTGGTAATTTAGATAGTAAAAATTCTTTAGAGATAATGAATATAATAAAAGCAATTTCTAAAGATAGACTTGTAATACTAGTAACACACGAAAGAGACTTAGCAGAATTTTATGCATCTAGAATATTAGAAATTGAAGATGGAAAAATTGTTGATGATAAGAAAAATGAACACACTAATGATTTAGATTATAAGATGGATAACAAACTTTACTTAAAAGACTTTGAAAACCATAAAGAAATGAAAGCTGATGATGTATCTATTAATTTTTATTCTAATAATAAAGAAAAACTAAATATAAATATTGTTGTTCAAAACGGAAACATTTATATAGAGAATAAATCAAAAGAAAAATTAGAACTAGTAGATGATGATTCTAGTATTGAGTTTGTAAATGATCACTATAAAAAGATATCTAAGTCTATATATGAAGAATATAATTTTGATTTTGATAAAGTTATTAACAAATCATATAAGAAAAAATATTCGTCTATATTTAATCCTATATCACTTATAGTAAATGGATTTAAGAAAGTAAGAGATTATTCGTTTGTTAAAAAATTACTTCTATTAGGTTTCTTCGCATCAGGTTTATTTATAACATATTCAATATCATCGTTATTTGGGATTACTGATATAAAAGATAAAGACTTCGTAACAGTAAATAAGAATTATTTAAAAATAATCTCTCAAGAAGTTAAAGTTAAAGATTTTCTTAATTATGAAAAAGATGAGAATATAAATTATGTTATACCTGGAGATAGTCTTGTATCATTTAATATAGAATATAAAGATTATTATCAAACAAGCAGATTAGTTAATACTATAAGTGGTTCTTTAGCTGGGACTTCATTATTAAAAGAAGATGATATTATATTTGGTTCTTTTCCACAAAATAAAAGAGAACTTGTATTAGATAAAAGAACTATTGATGATTATAATGAAAATGGTATTGCTAAACAAATAGGATTAAATTCTATTGAAGATATAATTGGCAGAAACTTAAAGATAGACAATATGGGAGAATTTAAAGTAGTTGGTATAGTTGACTTGAATAGTCCATCTATATATGTTTATGAAAGTGAGTTTATTAATATAATAGCTAATTCAGATAGTAATAAAAATTTTTATGGAATGTATGATTATGAAGAAAATATAGATAGTTCAAATAGTGATCTTTTAGATTATACTTTAGCTTTAAAAAATATAAAACTTAAAAAAGGAAGTTGGCCAAAGAACGCTTATGAAGTTATAGTCAATTATAATTATAAAGATCAATACAAATTAAACAAAAGAATAGATGTTAAAGTTAATGGAGTTAAATTAAAAGTAGTAGGATATTATACAAGTAAAACTGAAATGAATACTTATTTAGTATCAAATCAAACTATTAAATATAATGTAATTGAAAATGCAACTGATTTAGTTATCTATTCAAAAGACAAATCATCAACTATTGAAAAGTATAGAGATTTAGTTAATATTCAAGATTCTTATGAGACAAGTAAGAAGACTTACATTGATAATAATAAAGAAAGAACAGTATCTAGCTTAGTATTTTGTGGCATTGTGTTACTTATATCTTTAATAGAAATATTTTTAATGATTAGATCCTCATTCTTATCAAGAATAAAAGAAGTTGGTATATATAGAGCTATAGGTGTTAAGAAAAAAGATATATATAAAATGTTTATAGGTGAAATTATAGCTATTACAACTATTGCTAGTGTAACGGGTGTTTTATTAATGTCATATATAATATATCAATTATCATTTATTACTTATTTATCAAATATATTTATGATTAACCAAAAAGTTATTCTAATATCAATTATATTTATATATATATTTAATCTAATAATTGGACTTTTACCTGTAAGAGGAACTATAAGAAAAACTCCTGCTCAAATATTAAGTAGAAGTGATATATAGAAAATACTAGATTTTTTATGAAATCTGTGTTAAAATCAATCTTACTTAACGAAGAAGGAAAGAGATAGTAATCTGATTTATAGAAAGTTAGTGGTTGATGAAAACTAATATGAAGATGCTTGAAAATGGTTCTGGAGTTAAAACGTTATTCGCGTTAAGAATATAAGAGCATGATAAAATCATGAATTAAGGTGGTACCGCGGAATATCCGTCCTTAGTTTATGATTTTTTATTTTTTAGGAGGAATCGAAATGGAAAACAAAAAATATTATATAACAACACCAATATATTATCCTAGTGCGGAATTTCATATTGGACATTGTTATACAACAATTATTGCAGATGCTATAGCAAGATATAAAAGACTTTCTGGCTATGATGTGTTTTTTCAAACTGGTACTGATGAGCATGGCCAAAAAATAGAAAAAAAAGCTTTTGATGCTAATTTAACACCAAAAGAATATATAGATCCAATAATAGCTAATGCAAAAGATTTATGGAGCAAACTTGGCATTTCTTATGATTACTTTATTCGTACAACTGATGAGGATCATATAAAAAGAGTTCAAGAAATATTTAAAATAATGTATGATAAAGGAGATATTTATAAAGGTGAGTACAAAGGTCTTTATTGTACACCTTGTGAATCTTTTTGGACTGAAAGTCAGTTAGATGAAGATGGAAAATGTCCTGATTGTCATAGAGAAGTACATGAGGTAAGCGAAGAGGCATATTTCTTTAAATTATCTAAATACCAAAAGAAACTAGAAGAGCACTATGAAACTCATCCTAATTTTATATTGCCTTTGAGTAGAAAAAATGAAATGTTAAATAATTTTATTAAACCTGGATTAGAAGATTTATGTGTCTCAAGAACTTCTTTTAAATGGGGTATACCTGTTGATTTTGATAATAAACATGTTATTTATGTATGGATAGATGCTTTATCAAACTATATTACTTCTCTTGGATATCCTGATACTAAAAGTGAATTATACAAAAAGTATTGGCCTGCTGATGTACATTTAGTTGGTAAAGAAATAGTTAGATTTCATACTATTATATGGCCTTGTATGTTAATGAGCCTTGGAATTGAACTTCCTCATCAAATATTTGGACATGGATGGTTAATAATTGATGGTGGGAAAATATCTAAATCTTTAGGAAATTACAAAGATCCTCGTGAATATATTAATTTATATGGAGTAGATGCAGTTAGGTATTTTGCTCTTAGAGAAGTACCTTTTGGGAATGATGGAAATTTTTCTGAGGAATTTCTAATATCTAGAACTAATGCTGACTTAGTAAATAATTTAGGTAACTTAGTTAATAGAACAGTTGCGATGAGCAAGAAATATTTTGATTCAATTGTATCAAATCCAAAAGTATACAAAGAGGAAGATGACAACTTGATTAATTACGCTACTATGTTACCAAGTATTGTAGATAGTAAAATGGATTTACTTAAGATTAATGAAGTTTTAGAAGATATATTTGAACTTTTAAAAAGAAGTAATAAATATATAGATGATACTACTCCATGGATTTTAGCAAAAGATGAAAAAGAAACTGATAGATTAAAAACTATAATTTATAACTTGCTAGAGTCTATAAGAATTTCTGCTGTACTATTAAGAGCATTTATACCAGATACAGCTGATAAAATATTTAAAATGTTAAATACTAAAAAAATAGATTTTGATAGTTTAAATAAATTTGGAGAACTTGAAGAAAACATAAAATTAAATGAAGCAGAAATATTATTTGCTAGAATAGAAAAGAAGTAATATATAGACTATTACTTCTTTTTTTATTATAATTTATATATGAAAAAAAATAATATAACTGTTCTGAGTATGGATACTAACTTTTTAAAACTTGTAGGAATTATAACTATGTTAATTGATCATATAGGTTTTGTTTTTTTTCCAAAAGTATTAATATTTAGAATTATTGGTAGAATAGCATTTCCTATATTTACATATACTACAATGATAAGTTATTTTAAAACTAAAAATTTAAAAAAGTATTTAATAAGATTATTAATAATAGGGATAATTTCTCAACCTATATATGTTTTAACATTTGGAAAATCATTATTTGAACTTAATATTATGTTTACATTGATATTTGAAGTAATACTTTATTATACTCTTGATAAAAAGAAGTGGTATATTCTGCCTTTTTGCATTATTTTACCTATAGTATTCTCTCTTAGTTACTCTGTAATATTTTGGGTTTTGGTTTTTATATTCTATTATTTTAGAAATAATAAATTTGCTTTTATATCATCTGTATTACTATTTTTTTATATGTATATACTTGATACATCTGTATATATATATATACCACAATCAATAACATTTTTTTCTGTTTTAAGTTTACCTTTTATATGTATTAAAACAAATTATAAATTTAAAATAAACAAGTATTTCTTTTACTTGTTTTATCCATGTCATCTCTTGCTTTTATTTTTAATAAATAGTATTATATAGTTTATATGAAATTAAAAGAAGGAAAAATTATTGATATGCACACTCACACTTCTTTTTCAGATGGAAATCTAACACCTGAAGAATTAGTTTTACATGCTTCAAAGAATGACATTGGTATAATGTCTATTACTGATCATGATACGATACTTGGTATAAAAGAATTTCAAGAAAATAACATTCAAAATGATGATTATCCTATAGTAATACCAGGTATTGAATTAACAGCTAAGGTTTCTCATGGCAGAATGCATATATTAGGATATGGTATTGATGTTAACAATCCAAAATTAAATGATAAATTATCTGAATTACATGATAATAGTATACATTCGTTCTTGGCATATGCTTACCAACTTGAAAAAGATTATGGGATTTATTTTAATAAAGAAGATATTGATAATCTAGTTGATTCTAATAGAAATATAGGCAGACCTGATTTAGCAATTTTATGTGTTAAATATGGTTATGCAAATAGTGTAGATGATGCGTTTAACAAATATTTAATAAGTGTTTTCAATAAAATACGAGGAGATAATCCTGGTATTAGTTATGAAGAATGTTTGTCTATTATTAAAATTTCAGGTGGAATATCATCAATTGCTCATCCACACTCTCTTGAACTTAATAATCTACAACTCTTAAGACTACTTAGAGAAATGGCCTCATGTGGCTTAGATGCTATAGAAGTGTTTCATCCACATCACACAAAAGAACAAACTCAAGATTATATACTCCTTGCTAACAATTTAAACTTACTACAAAGTGGTGGATCAGATTATCATGGACATATTGCTAAACCTGATATTGAAATTGGCAGAGGAATTAATAATAATATTTGTATAAAGAAGTTATCGCTTTTAAATCGTTTTAAATAACGATTTTTCTTTTTTCTTTAAAATCTGTTTTCTTTTTACTAATACTATTTTATAATTGATATATGAGAGAAGTTAAAAAAGTAATTATTTTGACTATGTTATTTGTTGTTATAAGTATTGTTATAATATTTTTTTTCATAATGAATTATAAAAAAATTGAATTAAACTCTAAAGCAAAAGAACTAATATCATATGTTTCTTCTTCTCAGGTCGGTAAGTACACATATAAAGTAGGAGTGCTTTATAACGAAACTGGTAATATAATAAAAAGTGATATATTTATAAATGGAATCGGAACAATAGAAAAAGACAAATATAATAATATAAAACTATTAATTGAGACGGATCAATATTGTATTAGTAAGACAAGTTTAAAAGAAGTTAAAATATATAAAAATAAATGCAAATCTTTTAATGATATAGAAGTATCATATATTAAAAATAATGTTAAAGTATCATTTTCTCTTAATAAAAAAGATTTAGAGTATAAAATATCAAACAAAGATGATTTTAAAGGAACTTGGGTACATCAAAACTATAACGAAAATTTAATTATTAACTTTTTTGAAGAAGGAGAAAAGTATATTTGGTTTAAAGATAAAGAAGGAAATATAAGTAATACTATAAGCCTATTAATTGATTGTTTTTATTCAGATAATTCCACTTATAATAGTGAAATACTTTATTGTTCTGGTTCTATAGTAACAATCAATGATATTTCTTATATTGTAATAAGTGATTCTGAAAAAGAAATAACAGTTTTAAACTATATTTCACTTGATGATAAAGCATCACATTGTTTAAATGAAAAAAGTGACTTTTGTTATTATAAGAATGAAAAAGAATTTAAAGAGTATAAATGGAGTAATTCATATATTAATTATTATTTAAATAATATTTATATAGATAAACTAGGAGATATTGTAAATAATATCAAAGAAGTATATATATGTGATGATGAAGCTGGAAGTAAAGGGTGTGATTCTGATGATGGATGTGGAGGTTATCAAAGAGAATTAATTGAAAAAAATAAATGGGATTGTAGTGAATATACAACTAGTAAAATTAGATTAATATCTTATTTTGAATACAATAAAGTTTATGCAAATGTAGATAATAAGAATATTATCGCAGGTAATTACTGGACTATTAATTCAAGTAAAACGAAAAAAGGTAGTTCTATAAAATATAATGGTGATTTTTATATATTAGAAGATTTGACAAAAAAACTTGAAATAAGACCTGTTATTACTTTAATTAAATAATTAATTTAAATTTAAAGTATAGTGTTATAATTATAATAAGGAGTGTCTAAGTGTGAATATTATAAAAGAGTTATATAATAGTAAAAGAGAATTTTTATTTAAACTAGTCTTAGTTCTTTTTTGTTTTAGTCTAGTAATATTATCTATCAGTGCATATTACAAATTTATAATAAGTGAAAGACCTTTTTTTAATATTGATATAAATAATGATGGTTATCCAGATTTAAATATAGATTTTTCAACAGGTAAATGTGTTTTAAACTGCACTTTAAATCTAAAAACACCACAAACTAATATAAATTATGGAAATGGAAAAGAACCTATTTTTAATGTGGATACAAATGGTGATAGCGTTCCTGATCAAAATTTAATGAATCAAGATTTAAATGATGATGGAATATGTGATTTAAATTGTGATTTAAATAAAGATGGTTTTCCGGATATAAACATAGATATTGACGGAGATGCAATAGCTGATTTAAATATAGATATAGATAATGATAAAGTTCCGGATATAAACATAGATTTATATTTTGATAAATTTCCAACACTAAATATAGATTTAAATAATGATTATATTTGTGATATAAATTGCGATACATCATCAGATAAAATTCCTGATTTAAACATAGATTATGGAAATGATAAAATAGCACATTTTAATATTGATACTAATTATGATAAAGTTCCAGATAAAAATAAAATGAATCAAGATTTAGACAAAGACGGAACATGTGATATAAATTGTGATTTAGATAAGGATGGTTTTCCAGATATAAACATAGATATAAACGAAGATGGTAAGGCTGATTTAAATATAGATATTAATAATGATAAAAAGGCAGATATAAACATTGACAAAAATAAAAATAAAATTCCAGATTTAAATGTAGATATAAACGGTGATTATATTTGTGATATAAATTGTGATACAAACGATGATGGAATTCCTGATATAAATATAGATGTTAATGAAGATTTAAATATAGATTATAATATTGATATTAATAAAGATGGCATAC
>JAAZDL010000040.1 GCA_012512795.1 Mycoplasmatota bacterium | reverse complement strand
TGATCTTATAAAGCTTAACAGAGATAATTTGACTAAGATAATTGATTATATTAAAACTATATGTAATGAAGAAATAACATTTGAATATATAGTTAAAAAAGTATTTGATAATTTTAATATGAGAATGGATTTATATCAAAATATGGTTATAAGTTCTACTATTAAATCTATATTAACTTATATGCGCGAAGTTAAAATGATTGATTTCGAAATTAAAGATAATTTAATGGTTTGGAAAGCAATATAAAAATATTTTTATTATAACTAAAGTGTGTTATAATATTTTAACAATGTATTTTTTATAGGAGCAAAAATGAATGCAATATTAATTACTATTTTATCTGGACTATCTTTTTTTATAGGATACTTAATTACTTTATTTGTTAAAAATAAAAAGAAATTGACTGTTTTTTCAGTTGCTTTTTCTTTTACTGTAATTGTTGGTTTAATTCTTTTTGATTTATCTCCAGAATGTTTTGAATTGTTAAGTAATAAATGGTTAATAGTTGTATCTATATTAATAGGTATTTTATTATTAAAGTTATTAGATTTTTTCTTGCCTGATCATAGTCATGATGAATCAAATAAAAAAAATCATATGCAGCATATAGGTTTAATATCTGCTATAGCTCTTTTTCTTCATAATATTATTGAAGGAACAGCAATATATACAACTTCACTTGCTAATATTAAACTTGGTCTTATAATGGCAATTGGAGTATCTTTTCATAATATTCCACTAGGCATACAAATATCGTCATTAATAAAAAATAAAACAGAAAAAATTATAATGATATCTCTATTAGTTCTTTCTAGCATTGTTGGAGTTATATTTATAAATATATTTAAAATTACACTCAATGATGCAGTTATAGGTGTATTAATTTCAGTTACACTAGGAATGCTAATTTACATAGCTTTCTTTGAACTTTTATGTGAAGTAAAAGAAAATATTAAGAAGAAAGAAACTTTATTAGCATTTGTGTTAGGACTTGTTGTTATTATACTAACTCAATTAATATAATAAAAATCACTATTTAGTTTTAAAGTTAAATATGATAAACTTAATATAGTGAGATAGTTATGAATAAAAAAGAAATTGGATATATTGATGTTGATAATGATATGCTTGAGTTTTTAAAAGAAAAATTTCAAGACATAACTTTTTGTGATGTTAAAAAAGGTAAGCAAAGAATATATAATACTATTATTAGTGGATATGAATTAAAAGAGGAATTATTGGCTTTCTATAAAATATTTAATATTAATGTAATATGTTTATATAATTCAACTATTATGAATACTATAGATTTAATAAAGAAATCAATTAGAAAAAAAAGAGAATATATTGAAAAAGAACTCTCTTATATAAAAGTTATTAACAAGTATCAACATTTAAATGAAAAGATAGAAGCATTAGTTGATGAAAATAATAATCATAGTTTAAAAGTTGCTTATACTACTAGTTTGTTTTGTGAAAGATTATATTTAGAAAAAGATCGTCAATTAGATTTATATATAGCTGCTTTAATGCACGATATAGGTAAGACTTTTATATCACCAGAAATATTATGCAAAAAAAGTAAATTAACTAATAAAGAGTTTGAAAGTATTAAACATCACTCTGTAAAAGGATATGAGTTTTTAAAAGGCGAACTTCCTGAAGATGTACTTTTAATGATTAAGAATCATCATGTCAGAGAAAATGGTGGTTATCCTGAAACAAAGGAGAAAGTGTCTCAATGGAGTAAATTAATAGCTTTAGCAGACTCATATGATGCGATGACATCTAAAAGAGTTTATAACACACCTATTAAAAAATACGAAGCAATAAATGAAATATTACTTTGTTCTACAGATGAAAATAGTGGAGGTAAAGGGATTTTATTTGATCCATACTTAACTGAACTTTTTATTAAAACTATTGCATAAATCAATAGTTTTTTATAATATATATTAACAAAGGAAAAAATATGAAAAACAAAAAAAAGAAATTGAAAATATTATTTGAAGATAAAAGTATTATAGTAATAAATAAACCATCCGGATTACTTACTATAAAGACTGATAATACTTTGGAAAAAAACTTATATTCAGAAGTTTATGATTATATGCATAAAAAAAACAAGAATAATAAGATATTTATTGTACATAGATTAGATAGAGATACATCTGGTATAGTGGTTTTTGCTAAAAGTGAACAAATTAAACGAGAACTACAAGATAACTGGAATGATACTGATAGAGAGTATGTTGCTGTAGTTCATGGAAAAACTAAAAATCATGATATAATTAAATCATACATAGCTGAAACAAAAACTTTTTATAATTATTCAACTAATAATAAAAATGAAGGAAAATACGCTGAAACTGAATATGAACTAATAAAATATAATAAACAATATAGTTTATTAAAAGTTATTATTAAAACTGGTAGAAAAAATCAAATAAGAGTTCACATGAAAGATAATAATACACCTATTGTGGGCGATAGAAAATATGGAGTGAAGGATAACTCAAGAAAAATGTTGCTTATTGCTAATAAACTATCTTTTACTCATCCTGTAACAAAAGAAAAAACAATCATTGAATTACCAATTCCTAAGGAGTATGAAACTTTAGTAGAATAAATGAAAAATATGAATAATAAAAAAATTTATATAGTATTAACTCAAACTTATACTAGTATTGCTAGAATAATAAAAAAAATAACTCATGATCAATATTCTCATGTTTCTATTTCTTTTGATAAAAATTGTACTACTATGTATTCTTTTGGAAGAAAATATATAAATTTTCCTATGTTAGGAATATTTAAAGAAGAAGATATAAACAAAGGATTATTCGTTAGAAATAAAAATTCTTTAATAGCAATATATGAAGTTAATGTAACATCTTATCAATATAAAAGAATAAAACAAAAAATAAAAGAAATCAAAGAGAGTAACAAAGGATACAATATAATAGGATTAATATTAGCTAAATTTCAAATTAAGCTAAATAGAAGAAAATATTATTGTTCCGAGTTCGTATTTGAAGTTTTATCAGGTAAAAATATTAATATATTAAATAAAGAAAACCAACTTTTTAAACCTGAAGAGATAATTAAAGACCAACCTTTCGTTAAAGTATTTGAAGGTAAAATAAGTGAATATAGATCTTTAAATAATTAAAACTATTATTCTTTATCAACTATTAAAATTTAACTATAAGTGGTATAATCTATGTGAATGACAATAATAGGTTAAAAAGGAATGTGTTTTTATGATGAAATGTGTTGTTATATATAATCCTAATAGCGGAAAATTATCTAATAGAAATGAAATTAAAAGAATATATAAAATACTAGAAAATTATGGATATAGTACGGAGATTATATATACAGAATATAAAGGGCATGCAAAAGAATTAACAAAAAAACTTAGTAATGTTGATCTTTTATTATGTGCTGGTGGCGATGGAACTTTAAATGAAGTTATATCTGGAAATATAGAAAGAAATAAACCTATACTTCTTGGACACTTACCACTAGGTAGTGTAAATGATGTTGCTCATATGTACGGAATGACCAACAATACTACAAAAAATATAGTAATGCTTTTAAATGGTGCTCAAAAAAGTATTGATGTATGCTTAATTAATAACAATCCTTTCGTTTATGTTGCATGTTTAGGGGCATATGTAGATATATCATATGCTACACCAAGAAAACTAAAAGAAAAATATGGGAGATTAGCATATGTTATATATGGTATTCAACAATTAAAACAAAAATTACAATGGCATAATGTTAAGTATACAATTGATGGAGTAGAATACAGAAGAAAGTTTTCTTTTATATTCATTACAAACAGTAATAGAGTAAGTGGGGTGAATAATATTTATCCTGATGTGAAACTAGATGATAATAAATTTGAAGTGTTAATGTGCGATATAAAAAATAAGTTTGATATATTAAAAGCAGTATATTATCTTAAAAGAAGAGAAATAAATAATTTACCAGGCTTTTCTTATTTTAAAACTGACAATATTAAACTTGAATTTAGTGAAATACCACCTTCATGGAGTATTGATGGAGATGAACTTGAACATAATGAAAAAGTATTTGATATTAAAATAAACAAAAACATTGTAATGTTACTTCCAACTAAAAATATAGATAAGTTATTTGAAGTTAATAATTATGATGAAGATACTAATTAAAATTATTTTGATTTACATCTTTTAGTTTATATATAAAAAAAGATATTAAAAATATGTTTTTTGATTTATAATATAAATAAGATAGAGGAGTATACATGGAAATAATAAAACCGTTAGTTATCTTAATAGCAGGATTTATAATATTAATTAAATCATCTGATATATTTGTAGATGCGATTAGTTCAATTGCAACTAATTTTAAGATGTCTAAAATGATGATAGCTTTAACTGTGGCTGCTTTTGGTACATGCGCACCTGAACTTGCTATTTCATTTAGCAGTGTTGCTGGTGGAAATGGCGATATAGCTCTTGCAAATGTAGTAGGGAGTAATGTTGTAAATATACTTTTTATAGTTGGAGTAGCAGCTTGTGTTTCACCTATCAGAGTAAAATCATCTGTTATAAAAAAAGAATTGCCAATTCTTTTAGTTGTAACTTCGGTATTTGTGCTTTCAATTGTTTTTCATTATTTTGATTCGTTATCAGTTGGAAACTTACTTAATAGAGTAGATGGAGTTTTATTTTTCTTATTCTTTTTAGTTTTTATGGTATATATTGTGTTAGTTGTTAAAACTAAACAAGGATTTTTTGAAAGAAGTAAACCAAAATATAATATGACACAATCTATAATAATAACTATTGTATGTTGTATTTGTATAGTGGTTGCATCTGAAATAGTTGTTGATAATGCTATACTTCTAGCTCAAAAAATAGATGTTAGTACTAAACTTATAACTATGACAATAATTGCTATAGGAACTTCTCTTCCTGAAATGACCATGACTGTTATAGCAGCAAAAAGGGGAGAATTTGATATTGCTCTTGGTAATATTATTGGTACTAATATATTTAATATAGGAATAGTATTAGGCTTACCTTTAATAATATATGGTGGATTTGGTTCATTAAACTTTAATATTATTGACATGCTAGCTGTTCATATAGCAGCATTTACTTTATATATGTTTGCTAAAAATGATAAAGTTTTGTCTAGATTAGAAGGATCAATAATGATATGTATGTTCCTTATATACTATACTTATATATTCTTAACTTAATAAATTGTATTTACAGGCTAGTTAAAGCCTTTTTTTGATTGTCTATCTTTTATAATAAAGTAATAATACGTAGTTTGTTGCATTATTTCTTAAAATAAAATATAATAATATTAGTTGTGAGGTATATGTAATGAAAAGAAAATTTGGTGACAGAAAAGACGGCAAGAAAGTAAGAAAGCTAGATGGTATGCATAATATTATGGTTGATATTAAACCAGTTAGAGGTGACTCTGATGTTTATATTAATCAAAAAGTTGATGTGTCTAACTTAGTAAAATACATTGAAAAGAAAAAAACTGAAGATACTGAAAATAAACTAACTTATTTTCATGCATTTTCTATGGCTTTTGCTAAACTTGCTTATAATAGACCTTTATTAAATAGGTTTATTGCTAATAGAACATTTTATGACAGGAATGATGTGATTTTAGCTTTTGTAGCAAAAATAGCGTTTAGTGATTCTAGTGAAGAAGTAATGATTAATATCAAAGTAGATGAGAATGATTCTATTTTTGACTTACGAGATAAAATACTTGAAAAAGTTAATAAAACAAGAAGTAGTAAAGAGGGAGATAAAAAAGATGGAACTAATGATATAGTTGATATAATTGGTAGACTGCCAAAGTTCATTAGAGTACCTATTGTTGGATTTGTTAAATTTCTTGATAAGCATGGATGGCTACCTAATTCATTTACTGCTGATAATATATATTATAGTACAGCAATTTTATCTAATTTAGGTAACTTAGGGATTGGTTCTATATATCATAATGTGACAAATTTTGGAACTAGTTCAATTATAGCAACTATCGGGAAAATTCATAAAGAAGTAATTACAGATGAAGACGGAAAACAAAAACTAGTGGATGTTTGTGATTTTGGAGTTAATATGGACGAGAGAATCGCTGATGGTTATTATTTTGCTAAATCGTTAAAAGTCTTTGAACATATATTAAAAAATCCAGAATTACTGGAAGGAAAAGCAAATGAAAAAATCGAAATTAAAGAATAGTGATAGACCATGGTTAAACTTCTATAAAGAAGGAGTTTTACCTAATCTTACATACAGTTCTGGAAATATGATTGGTTATTTATTAGAGGCTGTAGCTAGATTTCCGGAATATATTGCGTATGAATATTATGGAAGTACTTGTACATATCGTGAGTTATATGAAAGAATAAGAGAAACTGCTAAATGTTTAAAAGCTCAAGGTGTAAGCGAAGGTGATAAGGTTACTATATGTATGCCTAATACTCCTGAGGCTATTATGATGTTTTATGCAATAAATATGGTTGGTGGTATTTCTGCTATGGTTCATCCTTTATCAGGAGAAAAAGAAATAGAAACATATTTAAATGAATCTGAAAGTACATTCTTATTTACTCTTGATTTAGTATATGAAAAAATACATAACATTGTTGATAACACAAGCATTAATAAAATTGTTGTTGGTTCAGTTGGTGATAATTTAAAACCAATAAAGAAAATATTATATAAATATAAATCTAGAGGAACAGTACCCAAAATAGAACTTACTGATAACATAATGACTTGGAGAGAGTTTTTAAATTATGGTTATGACTTTGAAGGTGAATATGCATGCATGAAAGCTGCTAATGATCCTGCGGTTATATTATATAGTGGAGGAACAAGTGGCGAGCCTAAAGGAATATTACTATCTAACTTGAATTTCAATGCTTTAGCTTTACAATCTCATTTAATGTGTGATCCTTCTAAAGAAGGAGATTCAATATTATCAATATTACCTATATTTCATGGATTTGGTTTAGGAGTTTGTATTCATACTCCACTTTGTTGTGGAATGAAGCTTATATTAATACCTGACTTTGCGCCTAAAAACTTAGTTAAAATTATCAAGAAGCATGAGCCTAATTTTGTATGTGGTGTTCCTTCGCTTTTTGAATTACTTACAAAATCAGGTGGGATAGGAAAAAATGATTTAGCTTCTTTAAGATGTATAGTTTCTGGTGGAGATTTTATGTCTGGAGAACTTAAAAATAGAGTAGATGCTTGCCTTAAGGAGCACGGTTCAACTGCTGAAGTTAGAGTCGGCTATGGACTTACAGAAGCATCTGCCGCAACATGTTTAACCCCATCAGGACAATATAAAGATAATTCAATTGGTGTTCCTTTTCCTGATACGTACTATAAAATAGTTAAAATAGGTACTCATGATGAAGTTCCAACTGGTGAAGATGGAGAAATATGTATAAGTGGTCCTACTGTAATGCTTGGATATATAAACAATGTATCTGAAACTGTTCAAACATTAAGAGAGCATTCTGATAAAAAGACGTGGCTTCATACCGGAGATGTTGGTTGTATGGATGAAGATGGATATGTGTTTTTTAAGCAAAGAATTAAAAGAATAATTATTTCAAATGGATACAACATTTATCCTAATTATATAGAAAGTGTACTTAACTCTATTCCTGAGGTTTTAACAAGTACTGTAATTGGTATTCCGCACCCTAATAAAGTTCAAGTAGCAAAAGCATATATTGTTTTAAAAGAAGGTATTAAACCTAGTAGAGAATTAGAAAAGAATATTAAAGCATTTTGTGAAAAGAATCTTGCTAAATTCTCATTGCCTAGTGAATATGAATTTAGAGATTCATTGCCTAGAACTTTAGTTGGAAAAATAGCTTATACTAAAATAGTTGATGAAAAAGATACAAGTAAATAATGTTTTGTGTATAAAAAGGAGATATAATGAAAAAATATGATGTTATTATAGTTGGTGCTGGACCAGCTGGTTTATTTTGTGCTTATGAGCTAATTGAAAAAAATAATAAATTAAAAATAGCTTTATTGGACAAAGGACTAAGAGCTGAGACAAGAATGT
Organism: Mycoplasmatota bacterium; assembly: GCA_012512795.1. GTDB lineage: Bacteria > Bacillota_I > Bacilli_A > RF39 > UBA660 > CAG-1000. The sequence goes on along the minus strand of JAAZDL010000040.1, from coordinate 1,703 downwards.
GTCCTATGAAAATAAATGGTGGAACTTGTATAAACTGTCCAACATGCCAAATCCTTTCTGGTTTTGGAGGAGCAGGTACTTTTTCAGATGGTAAACTTAATTTTATACCAAAATTAGGAAAAAGTGATTTATTTAAATATATGTCTCAAAGTGAAGCATATTCTATCATAGATGATACAGAAGAAATATTTACTAAATTTAAAATGGATAGTGATATTTATCCAAGTAATATGGATGAAGCTATAAAAATAAAAAAAGAAGTTGCTAAAAGTGGGGCAAGACTTTTAATAATAAAACAAAAGCATCTAGGTAGTGATAAACTTCCTAATTATATAAAAGATTTTACTAATTATTTAGAAAAAAAAGGTGTTGAAATAATAGAGAACGCAAATGTTTCTGATATATATAGTAAAGATGTAAATGATCATTATGTTGTTATTGATTCACTAAAAAAAGAATTAAATGGTAAAAATGTAGTTGTTGCTCCTGGAAGAACAGGTGCTAAGTGGGTACAAGAATTAGCAGATAAATATAAGATTCCATACACTTCACAAAGTATTGAAATTGGAGTTAGAGTTGAAGTTAGAAAAGAAATATTAGAAGATATTACAAATATTATATATGATCCTACAATATTTATTAAAACTGATACTTATACTGATGAAATTAGAACTTTTTGTACAAATCCAGGTGGTTTTGTAGCTAAAGAAAACTATTATGGATATATTTGTGTAAATGGACACTCATTAAAAGAGGTAAAGTCTGAAAACTCTAACTTTGCTTTTATAAGTAAAATAGGTCTAACAGAACCCGCTACTAATACAAGGTTATATGGAGAGAGTATTGCTAGAATAGCTAATGTTTTAGGAGACTCTAAACCAATAATTCAATCGTTAAGGGATTTAAAAAAAGGTAGAAGAAGTGATTGGAAAAGAATAAATAAAAGTTTTATAGAACCAACACTTAAAGATTGTGTTGCTGGAGATTTAGCACTTATTTTGCCACATAGAATTATTACTAATATCTTAGAAGGACTAGAGAAGTTAGATAAAATAATACCAGGAGTTAACAATGATGAAACATTGTTATATGGTCCAGAAATCAAATTTTTTAGTAATGAAATAGATACTAACAATAAATTTAAATTAGAAAATTATAATATTTATTTTATTGGTGATGGAGCTGGTAAAGCAGGAAATATTGTTGTTGCTGGAGCTACTGGTTTGATAGCAGCAAGAGATATACTTGATAAATAAATCACAACGATAAAAAATCACTTCAAGAAGAAGTGATTTTATTAATCATGATTTTTATGTTTTAAAAAAAGGTAATATATGTTAAAATATTTAGTAGATAAGGAAGGTAACTGACGTGGGAAAAATAATATCATTAGTTAATCAAAAAGGTGGAGTTGGAAAGACAACAACAAGCATAAATTTAGCAAGTTCGTTAGGACATTTGGACAAACGAGTTTTGCTAATTGATTTAGATCCTCAGAGTAATAGTACTACTGGACTTGGAATAGACAGAATGAAAATAAAAAAAAGTATATATAATGTTATAATGGGTGAATGTGATATTAAAGATACTATAATTAAAACAGAATTTAAAAATTTAAGTATTATTCCTGCGTTAATTGATCTTGCTGGTGTTGATATAGAACTTATTCAAATAAGTGTTCAAGATAAAGAATTTATAATAAC
>JAAZDL010000039.1 GCA_012512795.1 Mycoplasmatota bacterium | reverse complement strand
TACAAAAGATATTATAAAATATCTTTTATTTTCCACAGCATTGTTTATATTTTTTTCCACTTCCGCATGGACAAGGATCATTTCTCCCAGTTTTTGTACCTACAACTTTTGGTTTATTTTTTACTCCTTCTTTTCCATCATTAGTCTTTATATTTTTTACTTCTTGTCTTTCTATATTTTGTCTAATTTCTGCATTTAATAAATAATTTGATATCTCAGCACTTATGCTTTCCATCATATTATCAAATAATTGAAAGCCTTCTAATGCATAAACTTGAAGTGGATTACTTTGTGCATAACCACGAAGTCCTACCCCTTCTTTTAAGTCCTCCATTGCATCTAGTTGATCCATCCAAAACTTATCAATAATTCTAAGAGATATAGATTTTTCAAAATCATTTTGTATTTCTAAAGGTACATCACTTAATTTGTGGTTATAATCATCAACTACAATGTTATATATCATATCAATCACTTCATCAATTGACTTATCTTTAAAATCATCTTCTTCAAGCTTTTTTCTCTTTAATAAATGAGCATTAAACTGTTCTATTATATTATCAATATCATTGTGAGTTAAATATCCTTCTGGTTCAATATGAGACTTTACTCTATTAGATACAAATACTTTGAAAGTATCTAAGACTCTATCTCTTATACTTTCTTTATCTAATATTTCATTTCTTCTATCATAAATGATTTCTCTTTGTTTACTAATTACATTATCATAATCAAGTAATCCTTTTCTTCTATCAAAGTTAAATCCTTCAACTTTCTTTTGCGCAGCTTCTATATTTTTTGAAATCATTTTATTTGATATAGCTTGATCTCCTTTTATTCCTAATGTTTCCATTATGCTTTTCATTTTTTCAGAACCAAACTTTATCATCAAGTCATCTTCCATTGAAACAAAGAATCTCGTTGTACCTGGATCTCCTTGACGACCTGCTCTACCACGAAGTTGATTATCAATTCTTCTTGAATCATGTCTTTCTGTACCTAGTACAAACAAACCTCCTAATTCACGAACACCATCACCTAACTTTATATCAGTTCCACGGCCAGCCATATTAGTTGCTATAGTTATAGAACCAAGTTTACCAGCATTTTCAATAATATGTGCTTCACGTTCATGATTTTTAGCATTTAATAGTTCATGTTTTAACCCTGCTTTTGATAATAATTGACTTACAATTTCACTAGTTTCAACAGACGCAACACCAACTAATATAGGTCTTTTTGTTTTATTTATTTCTTTAATAGTGCTAACAAGTGCATTATATTTGCCTTTTAAAGAACTATATATAAGATCAACTTGATCTTCTCTTATTACAGGTTTATTTGTAGGAATAACAACTACAGAAGTATTATAAATGTTTTCAAACTCTTCTTCTTCAGTTTTAGCAGTACCAGTCATACCAGAAAGTTTATTATACATTCTAAATAAATTTTGAAAAGTAATAGTCGCTAATGTTTTTGTTTCTTCATTTATCTCAACACCTTCTTTAGCTTCAAGCGCTTGATGAAGTCCTTCACTAAATTGTCTACCATGCATAAGTCTACCAGTAAATAAATCAACTATGATTATTTTTCCATCCTCAATTACATAATCAACATCTTTTTTAAAAGAGTAATTAGCAGAAAGAGCTTTGTCTAAGTTATGAACCATAACGCTATTAGAAATATCATATAAGTTATTTATAGAAAGCATTTTTTCACAAGCTTTAACACCTTCTTCAGTAAGTGTTACTTTTTTTGTTTTTTCATCTACTACATAATCATCTATTTTTAAATTTTTAGCAATTCTATCAGCTTCTTTATAAATGTTAGTTGATTTAGCACTTCCACCTGATATTATTAAAGGAGTTCTTGCTTCATCTATTAAGATAGAGTCAACTTCATCTATTATAGCAAAATTAAGTCCTCTTTGAGTTCTTCTTTCACTTCTAACAACCATGTTATCTCTTAAGTAATCAAAACCTAATTCATTATTAGTTGTATAAGTAATATCAGCATTATATGCCTCTTTTTTTTCTTCTGGAGACTTGTCTCTAATGTTAATTCCAACACTAACACCTAAAAGATCATATATTGGTCCCATCCACTCAGCATTACGAGTTGATAAGTACTCATTTGTTGTTATAACATGAGTTCCTTTTCCACTTAATGAATTTAAATATGCAGGAAGAACAGTTGTTAAAGTTTTACCTTCACCTGTTTTCATCTCCGCAATATTGCCACGATGTATGCATATCGCACCAATTAATTGGCAAAAAAACGGTTTTTCACCAATGGCTCTAAAACACGCTTCTCTCGCAACTGCAAAAGCTTCTGGTAAAATATCATCTAAAGTTTCTCCATCTTCAATTCTTTTTTTAAAAGACTCTGTCTTCGCTTTAAACTCAACACTCTTTAACTTAGACATTTCTTCTTCATATGATTCGACTTCTTCAGCCAATTTATTTGCTTTTTTTAATTCTTTTGTTTCGTAATCAAATATAGATTTAAATAATTTCATGTATCACCATCTCCATAAAGATTATTTTAACAAATTTGCAAAAAAAAAGAAAGATATACTTTCTAGTTCGCTTCAATAATTCCGTAATCTCCATCTTTCCTTTTATAAACAACATTTATTTTTTCAGTATGTACATTTTTGAAAATAAAGAATGTATGACCAAGCAACTCCATTTCAGTTATTGCTTCTTCTTCATCTATTGGCTTTAAGAATATTTCTTTTCTTCTAACGATAGTTTGTTCTTCTTCAAATAGTTCATCTATTTCAGGAAGAAAATCTTCTTTAATTTTCTTTACTGATAGCTTCCCTTTATATTTTTTTATTTGTCTTTCAAGTTTATCAATTACTAAATCAATAGCAGAATATAAATCAGCATTAGCCTCTTCAGCTCTTATATTATACTTACCGCTCCATATAGTAACTTCAACTTTTTGATCTTTGCCTTTGGCAGATATCAAAACTTTCGCCTCTATTTCAGCATTATCATCAAGATATTTTTCAACTTTTGAAAGTTTACTCCTGATGTAATCATTAATAGCTTCTGTAACCTCAATCTTGTTGCCTCTGATGTTATATTTCATAGCATCCCTCCTATTAAAAGAATAACATAAAAATATAATAATTTCTATATTTACACAAAAATTTTACATTTAAAACTAATTAGAATATTCTAATAATTAAGTATAAAAATGTTTTTATAATATAAATCTTTTTATGACAATTTTATTAGTCATTATGACAAAAAGATAAAAACACAAAATATAAATTGTATTATTTATATGAGGTTAAAATGAAAGATAAAATAATTAACAAATCTATAAAAATTGTAAAAACATATACATGTTTTAACAACGATAAGATTGATAATATTAGATATGGTCTTGAAGTTTTATATTTAACAATATCTAAAATAGTAGTCATAAGTTTCTGCTCTTTATTTTTACATACTTTAAAAGAGTTATTTTTACTTTTTCTGTTTTATGGTATTTTAAGAGTTTTTAGTTTTGGGTTACATGCTAAAAAAAGTATAGATTGTTGGATTTCTTCATTGTTTTTCTTTTTAACTTTTCCGCATCTTATAACTAAAGTAGTAATACCTATCAAATTTTTTAAATTTTCACTTAGTTTTTTTCTTATATTAATATTTAAATATGCTCCTGCTGATACACCAAAAAGACCTTTATTAAATCAAAAGAAAAGAATTGTTTATAAGTTGTTAACATTTATAATTTCTTTAGTATATTCTATTGTTATTTTGTTATCAAAAAATATATATATTCAAAATTTATTATTTTTTTCAATCTTTATACAAACAATTTTAATTATTCCACTTAGCTACAAGATATTTGGAATTGAATATAATAATTATAAAAAGTATGAAAAGAAAGGAGGGTAAATATGAAATATATTGCAAAAATTCTAGCATTTATTGGAGCCTTCATTGCTGCAACAGCTACAACAGGATGTTACATAGTTATATTTGATGAGCCTAATCCACCAAATTCATTTCTTTAACTATTAAAGTAGATTTATTAATCTACTTTAATTTTAATTTGAGATATAAACATGTCATTAACAACGATATTTGATGTTGTAATATTTTTATTATTTTTTTCAATTAATTTAGCAATAAACAACCCTATTCCTCGACTGTTTTCTTTGGTAGAATACTTTTCTTTATAAATCATCTTTAAATCAATCTTATCTTGAAATGTATTTTCTATCTCTATAACAATATAAGTATTTTCTTTGTATATACTTATAAACAATTCTTTTTCTTTGCTATTAATAGATGCTTCAAGAGAATTGTCTAAATGAATACAAAATATTTTACAAAGCGAAGTATACTTTTTTTGTTCTAAATTTTCTAATAGCAATGATGCTTCTTTTGTTATATGAATTTGTGTCCTTAATTTTTCACAATTACTATTTTTAATCTTATAGTAAATTATTCCTTTTAAGCCTGCGGGCAATTTGCAAATATTTTTTATAGAAATATTTTTATTGCTATCATAAGTATCAATTAAATCATTTAAAGCTATTTTATATTCTTTACTATTTTTATAACTTTTCAATATCAATAGATTATTTAATAGTTCATGTTTGTGCATTCTATCTTCGTCTATTATCTTTTCATATTTTGAAATAAAATCTAATAAAGCATCAATTTTTTCAAGTTCATGTTGTCTTTTAATACTATTAAAAATTGAAATAGATATTAACAACAAAAATATAACCAAAAGAACTAAATTTAAAAAATATGTTTTACTAGAAAAATCAATACTATATTTTGTAACCATATATATAATTCCTATATTAAATGAGAGCATCGCAAAAACATTCAATATATTTTGATATGCGGATTTATTTATTATATTGATTATTTTTTTAATATATACTGTTTTAAAAGTTATTAACGAAATTAACATGATAATTACAGAAAACAAAAATTTATATAAATAGTGATTACTAAACTCCATAAAATTTATATTAAGAATTTTATATATAAATATTGAAAATATTAGTTCATATATGACAATAATTGCATAACAAATCTTTA
>JAAZDL010000038.1 GCA_012512795.1 Mycoplasmatota bacterium | reverse complement strand
ATTATATTGATAATGGAGAAAAGAATAATAATAGAAAAAAAGTCCTTACGGCGTTTTTGATGCTTATTGTTACAGCTGTCTCATTAACTACTGCATCATATGCGTGGTTCACTGAGAATACTACTGTAAGTGTATCAGGAATCGATGTTAACGTTAGTGCAGCTAACGGTATTCAGGTTTCTGTTGACGCTGTTAACTGGAAAGCAATAATATCAAATGCTGAGATTACTGGTTCAGCTTATTCTGGACATAGTAATCAATTACCATCACAAATCGTACCTGTATCAACTACAGGAACAATTGATACTGTAACTGGATTTATGAATATGTACAGGGGAACACTAGAAGCTGATGTTAGTACTGTTCATGGTTACAAGTTAGTATCAACAAAAACAACGGAAGTTGCTGGTACAGCGGGAGACTTCATAGCTTTTGACTTATTCTTGTTAGCTACACAAACAACTACAGTTTACTTAACAACATCTTCAGATGTTGAAGCATCAGCAACTGATTCAGGACTTAAAAATGCTGCAAGAATGGCATTCTTATATGAAGGAGTAGCGCCAACAGGTGCAACTGCAACTGCAACTGCACTACATGGAGCAACAACAGCTATATTATGGGAACCAAACTCAAATGTTCACACAGCTGGAGGTATAGCACAAGCAGCTAACTATGGACAAACTATTGGAAATAATAGCGTAATACCAAATTACTATGCTCTAAGAGCTGAAATATTAGATACTTTAATACCATCAATTGATTATCAATCAACAAATGCTACTTATTTTGGTCAAGTAACTCCAACAATTCAAACGCCTGAAGATAATAACGCTAATGGTACATATCAAACATTATTATCTCTACAAGCCGGAATTAATAAAGTTAGAATTTATGGATGGGTTGAAGGACAAGATTTTGACTGTGAAAACAATGCTTCTGGTTCTAATATAACATTCAATGTTCAAATATCTAAAAATGCAACACCTTAGTGTTGTACTAAGACAACAAAAAAATAAAAGTTAAGAGGTGTGAAATGAAAGGAAAAAAGTTATTTAAGGTTTTGTTAGATGTTATAGTATGGATAATAATAATTTTAGCTGCTACAGTTACAGTTATTACCTTAACATCTCGTGAAAAAGGTGTATCAAATATTTTTGGATATATTCCACTTAATATACAAACAGGTTCAATGGAACCAACAATTATGGCAGGGGATTTAATTATAACTAGAGAATATGATGGAGCAACTATACTTGCAAAAGAAACTATCATCTCATTCTTTACAGTTGAAGAAAATACAAAGATAATTAATACCCACAGAATTGTTGATGTATATACCGTAAATGGTATGGTTTCTTACGTTACAAAAGGAGACAACAATGATGTAGCAGATGAACAACAAGTTGCTCCTGGAGACATCATATCTGTTTATGATAATACTAGAATAGCTGGTATAGGAAGTGTACTTACATTTTTAAAAACTAAAGTTGGATTCTTTGTATGTATAATATTACCATTAGCTGCATTCTTTATTTATCAGTTATATAAGTTTATTATATTAATATTAGATTATAAAAAAGCTAAATGATTTGTTTGAAATATAACTAAGAAAAGGAAGTGTTTAACTTCTTTTTTTATTTGATTTTTCTTGTTCTTAATGATGATTTATGATAAAATAAATATGAATATGATAATTGAGAATAGAGGTGAGAAGATTGGCGGTATATTTAAGATTTTTATATGATTTTATGGAGCAATTCTTCTCAGGAATAATTAATATATTTGTAGGAATATTTCGTGGTCTTGAAAAAATGTTTAATGTTAAAGCATATATCAAAATATTACAAGAATATTCTACTGAGTTTTCAACTGGGCAATGGATATTAGTTGGCCTAGCTGTTTTGCTTGTGTTTGTTTTTTTAATAGGAATAATTTATTTAGTATATTTGCTTTTTAGGAAATATTTTAGATTTAGAAAAACATTAGTTGAACATGAATCTTTACTTGAAGAAGTTGCTAAACTTGATAGAAGTGTTATGAAATTAAATCAAGAAAAAGAAGAACTATACGCTATGAAAGTTTCTCAAATAGGTCTTACTCCAACTTCAACTGAAATTGAAAATTCTAGTAGTGCAGTTGAAGGAGAAGAAAATGTGGAAAGTGAGGAGGAAGAAATTCTTCCAGAAGATAACCAAAGTAGATTCTTTAAACTTACACAAATTGATAATGAATACGAGAATAAAGAAAGTACTGATTTTGGAAATAGTTTCAATTTAGAAGAATTATGTGATATATTTAGAAATTTTGCAGCTTATGAGATGAAACTATATTACAAAATTAAAATAATAAGACTTTTTGTAGCATCTTTAGGAGCTACAAGATTAGTTATATTACAAGGTATATCTGGTACTGGTAAAACATCTCTACCTTATGCATGGGGTAAATTCTTAAAAAGAGATGCTACGATTGCATCAGTACAACCATCATGGAGAGATAGAACTGAACTTTTTGGTTATTTCAATGAGTTTACAAAGAAATTTAATGAAACTGAAGTTTTAAAAGCAATGTATGAAGCTGGATATAATGATGAAATATATTTAACAATACTAGATGAAATGAATATTGCTCGTGTTGAATATTATTTTGCAGAAATGCTATCTATTCTAGAAATGCCTTCAAGAGATGAATGGGTTATAGATCTTGTTCCTAATGTTTGGCCAAATGATCCTAAACATTTACCTGATGGAAAATTAAAAATACCTGAAAATATGTGGTATATAGGAACAATAAACAATGATGACTCAACATTTATGGTTACTGATAAAGTTTATGACCGTGCTATGCCAATAGATATAAATGATAAAGGACAAGTTTTTGATGCAGCACCAACAGAACCTATGCAAATTAATAGTAGCTATTTAGAAAGTTTGTTTGAAAAAGCTAAAAGAGAATTTCCTGTATCAGAAGATACATTAAAAAAGTTAGAAGACATGGATGATTATGTTATTGAACATTTTAGACTTGCCTTTGGTAATCGTATCGTAAAACATATAAAAGACTTTGTTCCTGTATATGTTGCATGTGGAGGAACAGAAATAGATGGATTTGATTATGTACTTGCTAAAAAAGTCTTGAGAAAATTCGAACAGTTAAACTTATCATTTATTAGAGATGAAATAGATGGATATGTTAAGTTTTTAGATAAAACTTTTGGAAAAGAAAATATGAATGAATGTAAGGAGTATTTAGCAAGACTTAAAAAGTCTATGTAATTTATAAGGAGTGACTAGATGAATAAAAATGAATTATTAAATTTATTAGACAATACCGATAATGAAGCAATGGAGCAATTTGTTGGTGGGAATGAATCGAAAGTTATTGTTGATTCGTCTTTTCAAAGTGTTGAATTTGATTATTCATGGGTAGACAAAATAGAAGAAACATTAGAAAGTCTTGATAATATAGTAAGAAATCCTAGAAGATTCATTATGCAAGAAGAGGAGATAGTTCCTGTTGCTAAAGCCAAAAAAATATCACAAGAAACTATTAAACATTTAGCTCAACATACTGATTTAATTGAAGATGTTGATGAAGATGGTTTTATTACTCCAAGCAAAGTGTTAAATGTTCATAAAGAAGAAAGTTTTGACATATATGAAAATAGATTTGTTATATCTTTGTTGCACAATTTAAGTTATTTCTTTAAACTAAGAAAAGAAGCAACTAAAAGTGGTAGCTATTCAAATTACAAAAAACAAATGTCATATAATGGAAAAACTACAATGGGTGAAGAAGAAGTAGATATATCTTTGAATATGAATACTAAAGTTAGTGAAGATTTAAAAGGTCTATCATCAAGTGGAGAAAGTTTAGAACAAAGACTAGCAAGAATTGAACTTATAATAAGCGACTTCTTAAAAACACCATTTATTAGAGAACTTGCTAACGCTGTGCCTGTTAAATCACCAATAAGAAAAACAAATGTAATACTTAAAAATCATGATTTTAAAAAAGCATTAGAGTTGTGGGAATTTATAGAAAGATATGATGTTAAAGATAGAAAAGAAGTAAATGATAGAAAAGAATTTGTTGATGAGAAAAATCTTAAAAATAAAATGGATATGTCTTTCTTCTTAAATTATGTAATACTAAATAATTTTGATAATAAAAAAACATATAAAGAAGATCAAATTAATAGATATGCTCTTAAAAAATTGATTAACGATTTTGTTGTTAATAATCGTAAGTATTCTGAAAAACAATTTAAAAAGTTGTTAATTGAAGAATTTAAAAATGTAAGAGAAACTGAGATAAGAACTGATAAAGATATAATTAAGAAGTTCAATACGTTATTAAAAAATTATAGGAGAAATAAACAAAAAGCATTTGGATATCTGAGGTAAGTTAGTATGGATAATAAATCAAATAAGAAAATTAGTACAATGATAATTAAATTAATAGCAATAGCTGTTTCTGTTTTTGTATTTTCTTATGCTTGGTTTGTTTATGATGAAGAAACTAATGTTACTGGTGTTAGTGTTGGAACCGCGAAAACAAACAATGTTCAAATATCAAATGATGGAGTTGGTGGATGGGGATCAACATTAAACATAGATGTTGGAGAAGATTTCATGTTTGATAATGAAGTTACCAGCATGGGAATGTCATTTTATAAAGCTGCCACTAAAGATAGTGAAGGAAATCCTATTGGTTTTGTCTTAGCTACTGCTAATAAGGATTATTTAGACTTTGATTTATGGTTTAAAAATGATTCTCCAATATCATTATTCTTAGAAGAAAATTCTATAGTTTATCCTGAATGTGGTACAGAAGAAAGTAAATTAATATACGATTCATCTAATCCAAGTGCAAATATAAATGACATTGTTAGAATTAGTGCTTATGGAGATTTTAGTAGAGATTTAATATCCGGAGCTGTAAGAGTGGCTTTTATTGAATATTTATATGATGAAGAAACGGATACTTATACTTTAGATACTAGTCCGAATTTGGTATGGGCACCTAATCCTGGATATGAAATAGTACTTGAAGGAGATCATTTTTTTGCGGATTTAAACTCTACTAATTCACAAAATTACAATTATATTAAAGTTTTTAGTACTACAAACTTTGCTCAAAATAGAGTTAATAATCTTAAGGATAATGTAAATGCATCTTATAGTACTAGAAGTTCAAATGGAGATCCAATACTTCTTACAATTGATACTGTTCCTGGAGTAGAAAAAAAAGCTGGACTTAAAATAAGAGTTTGGGTTGAAGGAAATGACAGGGAAGCTATTCAAGCTTTAAAAGGTGGATTATTTAAATTCAATTTATCATTTTTAGGTTTACATAAAGAAGAAAACAGTAATGTACCAGAAGTTACTGCTAATACATCTACTCATCAGATAGTTGGAATAACAGAAGAAATGCAATATTCAACTGATTATGCAAACACGTGGATAGATTATTATAGTGGACATATTTTTGATATATCATCGAATGACACTGTTTATGTCAGATACAAAGAAACTATTGATACATTTGCATCTGATTATATAACTTTAAACTTTTAGGGGAGAAGGAAATGAATAAAAAACTAATATTAAAAATTATATTTCTTATAGGTTTTACAGCAATATTATTTGTTGCTTCTTATGCATGGTTTCAAGATAAATCAAATCCATCAATTAATATATCAAATATTAAAGTTTCGGCGGCTGAAGGTTTGGTTATCAAGTTACAACCTGACTCTGCTGGTAGAACAAGTGTAAGTTTAAATAGTATTGTTACTGATTTTGATCAGTTTGAATTGAAACAGGTATCTAGTTCAAATGCACTCAATTTTTATACAATTGATTTCAATGAAGGTGTTGCGTTAAGTAAGCCTGAATTTGTAAGATTACCAAATGTTAACAATAGTAATTCACAAATGATTGAAAATGGATATATAGACTTTAACTTTTATCTTCAGACTGAGGATTATCCAAAGCATGTTTATATACATAAAGATACTTCTCTTGTTGGCGCTGCTTATGACGCACTTAGAGTTGCTGTAACATTCAT